>NZ_JAAHHU010000090.1:0-26603 GCF_010672095.1 Moorena sp. SIO3I6
TCGTAAGATTTTAATGACTAAATTTGGGCATTTTTCGGTAAATTTTAGTTTATTTCCCTATCCCCCTATCCCCCTATCCCCCTATCTCCAATAATCGTTAACTTACTAAAGTTTGAAACAGCCCTGCCTTCTTAAGGGGGGTTAGGGGGGATTCCTCTGGCCTTGCCCGTAGCGCTATACCTTTTAACTTGTGGCGATTCCTACTTACCCCCTCACCCATTTATCCTTTCAACAACTCACCAAATCAAGCGTGTAGGAATCACCAGGATGTCATTAGCCAGCTACATGAGTCAGCTACATGAGTCAGCTAACACTTAACTCTTAAGTTGACAGTTACCGTAAGAAGATGCGTTGTAGTTCTCGAGTGGGATCGCTATAGGTGGTTCTTGCATGTGCTATACATTTGTTGTCCCAAAGCAACAATGAGTATTGCTTCATCCGAATAGCCATGTGATTTTCCTCGTAATACGCTAGAAATCGGTCGGCAATTTCTCCCAAAAACGGCTCGGGAGTAAAGGGCTTTAGGTTTTCTGGATCGGGGCTGTAGTCACCGTATTTAATATAGTTACAAGAAAAGCGGAAAACAGGCTTCTTACCCTCAAATGACAGGATCGGATGAATTGCTCCCTTGGTGCGGTTGGCGTGGACTCCCCTCGTGGCACCAAAATGGTGTCGAGTCTCCATGAGTTTTTTCTTTTCTTCTTCCGTAAGAGTCTTCAGGAATCCTTCCACATAAGCCAACGTGGTCATCCCACCACCACAATCAGAAGGCTTTTTGCACCAAAGCACTAGATAGTTCGGTGGGGTTTGATAATCGCTGGCTTCCGTATGAGGAAGCAAACGCCTTTCACCTCTGGCATCGGAAAATTTGATCAATTCTGGTTCATATCTGACATAGAATATTGGTTTCCCATATTGCAGGATTAACTCACCACCTGTGACCAATTTTGAAAATTCGATCCAGTCAAAATTGGGATCTTCAGTTTCCACATAAATAAAGTGGTTTTGCTCCAGAAAGTTCTGATAATCAGTAATTGATTTATCAAATTTGGGCAAGTTACTTGCCTGATAAGTTAACATCCAAACTCCTTTTTTTTATAAGGCTGACAAAAATTCACTATAGGCGAAATAAATTCAATACTGGTTACTTGTTTACATTTTTTAAAAAAAATACACATAATAAAATTTTCAAAAAAATACTTAATAAGTAATTACAATGGATTCGTGATATATAAGGGTGTTTCTCAACCAGAGGTTTTGCCATTTATGTCACGGGGGACTTTCATCTGTTCCAAGTTTCCCTCTTAAGCTGCTGTGCATTTTATTGATGCCGTCGCTCATTAGGGAAACCGCCTGTTCCCTTGCTGCATCGCTTAAATTGCCTATTTTAAAATTATAAAAAAACCTTAAAACCCTGTCCCAATCTACTATCTACGCCAGCTAGCCAGTTAAGTGTGTAACAGATTATTAAGGGGGGCTATAGTCACAGTTAAGCTTTTAGCATTTAACAAAAGTTTGTAAATTCAGTCTCTAAGATACTTTTTGTTAAATAAAGGTTAAAGTTGGTTAAAGTTAAATAAAGCTTAAATTATTGTGTAGGGTGAGATAGGCGGCGAGTACTTGAAAAGCTCACCTGTAGCGAGAGCTGTCCGCCTTAAACCACGCATATTCAGTACTCGATATTTCTTAAGATTTACTTTATAAACAGTCTCTAAGTTGTAGAGCAATTCTTATTTGGGTGAGGTTTTTAGGGAGCTTCCGAGCTGGGAGCTTCCGAGCTGGTAAGAGGGAAGAGGTAAAAAATAGTGAATAATGGATAATTGCCTTTTGCTGATTACCCATTATTCACCTGTATCCTTTCCTAGCCCAGAAATAAGATAAGTAATCAAACAAACGGATCTTATATCATGTCAGGATAATTACCCTTAATAAAAACCTCCCCCATCTCCCCATATTCCCCTCCTGGTCGGGGTTAGGGGTGGGTTCCCATCTCCCCATATTCCCCTCCTGGTCGGGGTTAGGGGTGGGTTCCCATCTCCCCACACTTCCTATAATTATGGGTATTCAACCTAACTTAATATTACTTCCCAATACAGAAACGGCTGAAAATGCGGTCAAGCACTGATTCGGTTACTTCCTCTCCTGTAATTTCTCCCAAGGCTTGAATTGCTCCACGCAAATCTATGGTCCAAAAATCTAAGGGTAACTCTTTCGCAATAGTTTCTTGCACTTGCTCAAGAGACATTTTCGCCCTAGTCAACGCAGCAGCTTGTCGTTGGTTAATGGCTAAATCTAAATCAGCGGCTTGCAGGTTACCACGATTTACTGCCTCAAGAATTGCTTTCTCCAGAGCATCAATCCCTTGATTGTAGGCAGCAGCTGTCTTCACTACCTGCTCTATAGTATTAGGATAGCATAGGGTAGATTCAGTAGATTCACTGGCTAGGTCAGTTTTGTTAATCACTAGAATTACCGGACGTTCTTGCACCTGTTGGTAAATTTCCTGGTCTCCTGCACTCCAGCCAGTGGTTGCTTCAATCACCAGTAATACCAAGTCAGCCGCCATGGCTGCACTACGCGATCGCTCTACTCCAATCTTCTCCACTTGGTCAGCGGTTTCGCGAATTCCTGCTGTATCGAGTACCTGTACCGGGATTCCCCCTACCACTAACTGAGATTCCACCACATCCCGAGTGGTACCAGGAAGGTCAGTGACAATAGCGCGATCGCATCGACTCCAGGCATTCAATAAACTCGATTTTCCGACATTGGGTCGCCCAAGGATCACCACTTTTAAACCCGTGCGCAATAGTTCACCCTGATCCGCTGTGGCTAATAGTCGGGATACTTCTGTTAAGATATTGTTAAGTTGAGCTACAATTGCGCCTTGATCAAGGGGCGGTAAATCCTCCTCAAAATCAATTCGAGCCTCAATTTCTGCCAAAATATCCAGGCAAGTAGCTCTGGCTTCCCGAATGGGTGTGGCGAGCTTGCCCTGCAACCCAGCTAGGGCGGCTTGAACGGCTGCTGGGGAGCGAGACCCCACTAAGTCCGCAACACTTTCTGCCTGAGTCAAATCCAAGCGCCCATTTAAAAATGCCCGTAGGGTAAATTCTCCTGGCTGTGCTAATCTCGCTCCTTGTTCGAGGCACAATTGCAACACTTTTTGGACGGGCATGATCCCACCGTGGCAATGGAACTCTACCACATCTTCACGAGTGTAGGAACGGGGAGCTTGCATAATCAGCAGCAATGCCTCATCCACTAGCTGTTGGGTTTTGGGATGACGCACATAGCCGTAGAGAATCCGGTGACTCTCCCAAGCCTGACGCCCCGGTGCCTGGAATAAAGTACGGGCAATTGCGATCGCATCTCTTCCTGACAGTCGCACAATACCGATACTGCCTTGTTGGGGGACAACTGCTGTTGCGATCGCAGCAATGGTTTCACTCTGGAACATCTGAGATCAAATTCGGTTAACTTATGATCATATCTCTTTTAGTGGTCATAGGTAATGGGTCATGGGTAATTATAGAGGAGGGAACAGGGAACATAGAAGAGACAATAAGCAACAGGCAAGAAGCAAGAAGCAACAGGCAAAAACATTGCGTACCTTACTAGACTGAAATATATGAGTTTTTAAAACGATAATTTTTGGTAATTTTATAATAATTAATCCAGATTTTACATTATTTTGTTTACGGTTAAACTAGGATGGTTGTATTACCACTAGCTATAGGAGTTATTTTTATTTATTTTTTTTATAAAGATGAGCATTTTTATGTGAAGTTATTAACGATCATGAAATTCCATTTATCAAGATAATAATAAATTTAACTATATAAAAAAAGATTCGATGAACCTTGTTAAGTATTCAGCAATTTAAATTTAAAATTAAAACCGATTAAGATAACCGTATCAGAAAGATTTTACGAATAAGCCAGATGAAATTAGCTGTGAGTAGAATTAGTCAATCCCTGAGCGTTCTCTATGTGTTGGCAGGACCTCTTTGGGTTATACCGACAATAGCACAGCCGATTCAAGCCGATCACACCACTGACACGGAAGTTATCCAAGATGGTAATCGCTTTGATATTGACGGAGGTACTCGATCAGGTGATGGCTCTAATCTATTTCACAGCTTTCAGGAGTTTGGTTTAGACCAAGACCAAATTGTTAATTTTTTGTCTCAACCCGGTATAAAAAACATTCTCAATCGGGTTACAGGTGGCAACGCTTCAGTGATTAACGGTCTCATCCAAGTCACAGGGGGCAACCCCAACCTGTTTTTAATGAACCCAGCGGGGATAATTTTTGGTGCCGATGCCCAGCTGAACATCCCAGGAGCATTCACCGCTACCACCGCTACAGGTATTGGCTTTGGTGATAATAATTGGTTTAGTGCCTTTGGTAACAACGACTACTTTTCTTTAATTGGAACACCTAGTGTCTTTAGGTTCGAGACATTAGGTACACCAGGAGCCATTATCAATCAGGGCCAGCTAGAGGTGACACCAGGAAATAACCTAACCTTACTCGGTGGCACTGTGATCAGTACTGGAGAACTGGTAGCACAAGATGGAAAAATTACGGTAGCTGCTGTACCAGGGGAAAGTTTAGTGAAAATTAGCCAAGAGGGGCACTTGCTCAATTTGGAAATTCAGCCCCTACTAACTGACCAACAATCCTTGACGCCTGTGCAATTTCCTGAACTTTTAACTGGCGCTGATGTAGGTCATGCCACAGAATTCAAGGATAATGGTGATGGTACTGTAACGTTGCAGGATTCAGGCATCACTTTGGCCTCTGGAGATGTAGCGGCAAAGCAAGTAACGGCACAGACTGCAACCCTATCGGCCAAAAATAACCTGACTCTAGTAGAAAGCCAGCTGTCTACTACGGGAGACTTAAACCTACTGGCTCAGAATGAAGTGGTGGTAAGGGATACTGTTGAGAATCCCTTCAATGCTATAGCGGGAGGAGACCTCTACATTCAGGGGGATTTAGGTATTGATATTCTGGCACTGAATCATCCCAAGACACCTTTTCAGAGTGGCGGTAATCTCAGTTTAGTTAGTGATGGGATTATTTCCGGAGATGCTCACTTTGCCAGTGATGGTAGTTTCTCGATTCTGAATTTATCTAGTAAACCAGGTAATTTTCTGAGCTTATATGACCCGATTATTATCTCTAGAGGCGATGTCATCTTTGGGGATTATACAGGAGCTTCTCTGAAAGTAGAATCTACCGGAAGTATTCAGGGGGGAAATATAAAGATCACACAGCCAGATACCACTGGCTCGATTCCCACTTCCGATCCAGATTTTGATAATTTGACCCAAAGCCGCTCTCTGATTTTGCGAGCAGGTTTGAGTGAGGATCAATTGAGTAATCCAGTTAATTTTGATCCTAATCAATCAGTCACGGTAGAGGGCACAGAATTTTCTAATCTCGAACAGAATTCATCGGAAGGGAGTATCACTATTGGTAATATCGATACGAGTTCTGATCAGGGTGATGCTGGACCTGTAATCTTATCAGCTCAAGACGACATTATATTCCGTAATAATGATGGTTTGATTATTACCACGATTAGGACGACAGAAACAGGGGGTAGTAATTCTGGTGATGTAACCTTGGAAACTGCACAGGGAAGCATTCAGGTAAATGGTGAGACTCTCACAATTATTACCGAGGCATCAAACGGTGGAGATTCTGGTAATATAACCTTTAAGGTTCCAGATTCAAACAATGTTAACTTTGATAATATTGAGATCAACACACAAGCTCAGAGGGGTGGAAATGCTGGTGATATCATAGTCTTCGCTCCTGACATTACTAGCGAAGCTGATAGACAAGCAATACGAGAACAAATAGAATCTAACTCACGGTTAGATGCTATCAGAGGTACACCAGGAGAGATTACTTTTAATCCGGGAGACCCAACGGATGGTGGCACCGGTACACCACCGGATGATGGTGACACCGGTACAGATACACCAACCGATGGTGGCAGCGGTATCGATACACCAACCGATGGTGGCAGCGGTATCGATACACCAACCGATGGTGGCAGCGGTATCGATACACCAACCGATGGTGGCAGCGGTATCGATACACCAACCGATGGTGGCAGCGGTATCGATATACCAACCGATGGTGGCAGCGGTATCGATATACCAACCGATGGTGGCAGCGGTATCGATATACCAACCGATGGTGGCAGCGGTATCGATACACCAACCGATGGTGGCAGCGGTATCGATACACCAACCGATGGTGACACCGGTATCGATACACCAACCGATGGTGACACCGGTACAGATACACCACCAGATGATGTAACGGTTTTACTACCGGATGATCTAAAAGTTTCACAACAGGTAGACTCAAAAATCCCCACACCGGATAACTCATCAATAACACCGCCAGAGGTTCCACCATTGGTAGAGCAACCAATTACACTGGAGGCGACTGTTAAAAGTGACCTAGTCTATGGCATAGAAAAAGCCTTCACAGAAGAATATCAGGCATACTTTCTGCGACAGCTCAAGACCAAAATTTATACTCAGAATGATGTGCGCGATCGCATTCGTGAGCTTGAGCGGGAGACGGGTCTCAAGAGTGGGGTTATTTATGTCAGTTTTGTCAAAAACTCCCTGACATTACCAGGAACGCGATGCCAAACTCCAGCAATCCCAGCAGCCGAAATTGACCGACGATTTGGTTACCAAGCCTCTGATCTATCTTCAGAACCGGAAAAATGCTTACAAAAAACCGATGACCAGCTAGAACTGTTGCTGATCACAGCAGAGGGTAATCCAGTTCTGCGGCGAGTCTATAACGCAAATCGTGCTGAGGTCCTAGCTAAGATCAGGACTTTTCATCGAACACTGATAAATCCCCGAAGCTTTGATGATAAGGAGCATCTCAAACCAGCTCAGCAACTTTACCAATGGCTGATCGCACCGTTGGAGTCTGAGTTAAAAGCTAATAAGATCGACAGCCTGATATTTGCCATGGATCAGGGTTTGCGCTCCCTACCCCTGGCTGCTCTGCACGATCAAAAGAACTATCTAGTGGAAAATTATAGTGTCAGCCTGGTGCCTAGTCTTAGTTTGACCTATTCTCGGTTTACCAATGTTCAATCCTTCCGACTGCTGGCGATGGGAGCCTCCCAATTTTCTGATAAAGAGGATTTGCCTTGGGTAAAAGTCGAGTTACAAACAATTATCAACAAACTGTGGAAAGGTAACTATTTTCTCAACGAAAGCTTCACTCTGGAAAATTTAAAGGCTCAACGAAAAAAACGGAAATTTGGCATCATTCACTTAGCTACCCATGCTCAGTTTAATCAGGGAGCTCCTGAAAATTCTTATATTCAAATGTGGGACAAAAAACTGGGGCTCGATGAACTGGAAAATCTATTTTCTGAGCCATCGGTAGAGTTGTTGGTACTCAGCGCTTGCCAAACTGCTTTAGGCAATCGGGAAGCAGAGCTAGGTTTTGCTGGATCAGCGTTTCAGGCAGGGGTTGACTCCACTTTAGCAACCCTTTGGTCTGTCAGTGACCAAGGGGCTATGGGGCTGACTACTGAGTTTTACCGTCAGTTGAAAAAGACACCCAGTAAAACTGAAGCCTTGCGACAGGCACAGTTAGCAATGATTCGAGGCAATGTCCGGATTGAGAATGATCACTTATATATCTCTGGTAAGAGAATTGCGTTATCTTCACAATTGTCAGAATTTGGAAATCAAAGCTTTAGCCATCCCTACTTTTGGGCTGCTTTCCTGCTAGTTGGTGATCCGTGAACAGGGAGTAGGGAGTAGGGAGTAGGGAGTAGGGAGGTAGGTGTGGGGAAATGGGGAGATGGGGAGATGGGGAGATGGGGAGATGGGGAGATGGGGAGATCCTGACTCAGATGATAAAATACATCAAGACAATGAGAAAAAAAGTATTTAAAGATACTAAATTAATCTCAAACTAATTCTTCCCTCTCCTCCCTCTCCCCACACTACCCCCTCTCCCCACACTCTTCCCCCTGCTCCCTGCTCCCTGCTCCCTGTTCCCTTTAAACTCAAATACTATGTCCTAAACTATACTTCCCTTGCTATAACCCAATCGTTTTCAGCATTTCCAAATGCTTTGAAACCGGTACAAGGGTATTGGCAGTAATCATCCCGCTGGCGGCAACTGCTGGTAAACCAATACCGGGAAAGGTTGAGTCTCCACAGCACATTAGTCCAGGTAGGGGTGTGCCAGGACCAGGAAAGATGCCAACTCCTGCTCGAATTGCTGGACCGTAGGAACCTCGGTGGCGGCGCAGAAAGCGTTCGTGGGTGAGCGGTGTACCGACTAGAGTGACTTCACAACGGGAACGAATGTCTGGAATGATCCGCTCCAATCCTTTCCACATGATTTCTGCACGCACCTGCTTTTGTTGTGCATAGGCTTCACTGCTACGACTCATCCCCTGCCAGAGTTCATAGGGTTCGTTACCTGGAGTATAAACGTGAATCACGTGTTTTCCTGGTGGTGCTAGGGATGGGTCTAGAAGGGATGGAATCGATAGCACTACTATATTCTGGGGAGCGGTAACACCCTTTTCCCAGTCATTAACGATAATGTAGTGGCAGGCTAGGTCTTTTTCTAGTCCTTCAGCATCAATGCCTAAGTGCAGATGCATGAAGCTGTCACACTCAGGAGTGGCGTTTCTCTTGGCTCGATAGGATTTTGGTATTGCTGAATCTGGCAGTAGTTTGAGGGTATCCCATACTGAGATATTAGACACTACTGCTTTACGGGCTCGGATTTCTTTGCTGCCCCGCAGACGCACACCTACGGCACGGTTGTGCTCGACTATCACTTCCTCAACATGAGCATTAACTATCAACTGACCGCCATGTTTTTCTAATCCCCGCACTAGGGCATCAACTAAGGCACCACTACCACCAATGGGATAGTCTAGCACTACCCCTGGTCGATACCATTCCGCAAACATAAAGGCCATCTCTGCCGCAATGGTTCCATCCGCTGGTAGTCCAGATAATAGAAAACAAAGCAAATCGAGCCAATTACGGCTAAAGTTGTCTTTGAGAACACCGTCCATAATCTGGCTAAAGGGTCCTCTGAGCTTGATAGAATCCCCAGCATATCGTAGGAAAGAGGGGGCAAATCGGCTGAGGGTGACTACTGCGCCAAGATCAAAACGGATGGCAGCGAGGGGAATTGCGATCGCAGCCTTAGCTAGGGGTTCCATCACCCGCTGAAGCTCACGCCATTCGGTGACAGCATCATTACCACGAAGCCTGGCTAGAACCTCACAAAACTGATCCGCACCAACGGAGGTGTCAAAGTCCCCTTCAGGCAAACGGCAACCCCATGTATTGTAGGTTTCCCATGATAAATCCTCACCAATGGCATCTAGCAGTTGTCGCAGAGGATTGGAAGAAGGGCTATAAGACAAACCTGAGTAAAGAGAGGGACCGGAGTCAAACTTGAATCCATTGCGCTCAAAAGCGTGAGCAGCACCACCAGGGATTGAGTGGCTCTCGCAGACTGTAACGTTAAAACCGTAGCGAGCTAGAAGAGAGGCGCAGCATAAACCACCAATCCCACTGCCAATTACAACTATATCTGTTTCTTTACTCATTGAAATTTGGGCTCGATAGTTTGGTTTATTTTATAGTAGGGAGTAGGGAGTAGGGAGTAGGGAGTAGGGGTAAGAAAATTTACGGTTCTTCAGTATCTGTTATGGTAGGCTATCCCTTTTTATCGCTTTGATAGTTTGAGCATTTATTTTTTATGCTAAATCGAAACTGAAATCGCATTTCCAAATAGGGCGTTGGTACTGTTCTGGTCATCCGCTTTTCCCTGCTCCCTGCTCCCTGCTCCCTACTCCCTAAAACCCATAACACAATTACCTCAAGCAATTGATAATTGCTATAAAAATTCTATATTACCAATTTCTCTCGTATCGTTTCTTCATTGGCTCTAAACCCTACCAATACCGCTGTGCCATCCTTGACAAATAGGGGTCGTTTCAGGAGCATCGCATCTTTTGCAAATGCTTCAACCCACTGTTCATCGGTCCAAGTCTTTTTTTCTTCACCTATTTCACGATAGGATTTACCAGAGGTATTACGCATTGGTTTAGAGCCCAATGCTTCTACCCAGCTGCTAATCATCTCTGCAGTTGGTGGATGCTCTTTTGTGTTGATGAAATCATATTCAATACTGTTATCTTCGAGCCATTTCAATGCTTTTTTGCAAGTGCCGCAGTTGGGGATACCGTAGACTTTAATTGACATAATTTTTCTCCTTATTTTAAAAAAAGGGAATAGGGAGTAGGGAGTAGGGAGTAGGGAGTAGGGAGTAGGGAGTAGGGAATTTGCCGATTTTAATTTACCGACAACTGGGGCGAATTATAATTTTAAATAGGGTGTAGAGCGTAGGATATAGCAGATTAAATTTATTTAATTTATTACTAAATTCTACACCTGGTAACCCTACACCCTACCCTAAAACTACACTTTGAATTTATCGGTAATTCGCTGCATCGCTTCTTCTACATTTTCCCGACTATTAAATGCGGAAATGCGGAAATAACCTTCCCCGGCAGCACCAAATCCAGAACCAGGGGTTCCGACTACATTGGCAGTGTTGAGTAATTTATCAAAGAAGTCCCAACTGGATAGACCATTAGGTGTTTTGACCCAAACGTAAGGGGCATTTACGCCACCATATACTGTTAATCCAGCGGCTGTTAGTTGATCGCAAATAATTTTGGCATTTTCCAGATAGAAGTTAACTAGTGCTTTAACTTGCTCTTGGCCTTCTTCAGAATAAACGGCTTCAGCGCCCCGTTGTACAATATAGGAAACCCCATTAAATTTAGTACAATGGCGGCGGTTCCAAAGTGGCCACAGTTCTACATCTGAACCATCGGATGCTTTGGCTGTTAGGGTCTTTGGTACTACTGTTAATGCACAGCGGGTGCCGGTAAAGCCTGCATTCTTGGAAAAAGAGCGGAATTCAATGGCACAATCCCTTGCTCCCTCAATCTCGTAGATGGAGTGGGGTAGGTCTGGGTCAGTGATAAAGGCTTCGTAGGCTGCATCAAAGAAAATGACCGAGCCATTAGCTTTGGCATAGTCTACCCAGGTTTTGAGGTAGTCTTTGCTAGCGGTTGCTCCGGTAGGGTTATTGGGGAAGCACAGGTAAATTAAATCAACCTTCTGGGAGGGAATCTCAGCGGTGAAGTTGTTCTCGGCGGTAATCGGTAGATAAACTAAACCCTCATACTTACCGCTATCATCAGCATCCCCGGTATGACCAGCCATGACGTTGGTGTCTACATACACGGGATAAACTGGGTCAGTAACGGCAATCTTGTTATCGTTGCCAAAGATGTCGAGAATGTTGCCAGTGTCGCACTTGGAGCCATCGGAGATGAAAATTTCCCCAGGGTCAATCTCACACCCCCGACTTTCGAAATCGTGGCTAGCAATTTTTTCCCTTAACCAAGGGTAGCCTTGCTCTGGACCATAACCTTTGAAGGTGGCGCGATCGCCCATTTCTTCAACGGCTTTGATTATGGCGGTGCGGCAGGCGGCTGGTAGTGGTTCGGTAACATCACCAATCCCCAGCTTGATTAGCTTAGCATCGGGATTGGCTTCTGCGAAAGTATTGACCCGTCGCGCAATTTCGGGAAATAGGTAGCCAGCTTTGAGTTTGAGGTAGTTATCGTTAATGCTTGCCATAGTAGATTGGTATATACGCCCTCAACACAGCTTACACTTCTTTCAGAAGTCGGGAATAGGGAGTAGGGAGTAGGGAGTAGGGAATAGGGAATCGGGAATCGGGAATCGGGAATCGGAAAAAAAACAGCGTTGCTGAATAATGGAATGATTGGAAAAGTTTTTAGGTGCGCTTGACCCATTAAGAATTAAATTCGCCACGGATCGCACCTGTAGAATGGGCATCCTGCCCGTTCGAGATCTGGTCGAGTTGCGTAGGGTGCGTTAGGGACGGGCTCGCCCTGATTTTCTCGGTAGCCAGTTTTGGGAAATTCCGTCCCGTAACGCACCACTGATAGCTGATATGGAAATTCCGAAATTACTCAACACTGAAATCAGTGATGTAGCAGCAACATCCCTACTGACTTTGTATTGCCATGCCCTAGAAAGTCAGTCAAAAGACACAATTTTAGATGATCCATTAGCTGTTGAAATTACTGATAAATTAAACCCTGAATTATCCCAGTCAGATAACAAGTTTTATCAAAGCTTGGCTAAGGGCAAGGTAGAAAAAAAATTGGTGGTTCATATTGCTATGCGCGCCAAACGCTATGATGATTATGTCAGAAATTTCCTGGAGCGATCGCATCACGGAATTGTCGTTAATATTGGTTGTGGCTTGGATACTCGTTTCCACCGGATCGATAACGGTAAGGTGATATTCTATGACCTTGATTTACCAGAGGTGATAGCGGTTAAACGGAAACTGTTGCCAGAAACTGACCGCTATCGCTTTATTCCATCTTCGGTCTTGAATTATGAATGGATGGAAGCAATAACACAGTTGAACCCTGATTCATTACTCTTTCTGGCAGAAGGGGTGCTTATGTACCTTCAAGAAGACGAGGTAAAATCATTAGTGTTGAAACTGCAATCAACGTTTCCTGGCTGTGAACTTATTGCTGAATTTTTCAATGCTCTTTGGTTAAAGCCGCCCCTGCAAGGAATAATGAACAGAAAATTACAACGGGATTTGCATTTGGGAAACGATGCTACGTTCAAGTTTGGAATTCGAGATAGTAAAGACTTGGAGGGTTGGAATCCAGGTATTGAATTCCTGGATGATTGGTTTTATCTTGACGAACCAGAAAATAAACTTGGTTTGCTGAGAGTTTTGAAAGATATTCCATTTTTCAGGAAAATACAGTGGACTGCTCGCTATAAGTTAAATTGAAAGGGAATCGGGAATCGTGAGTCGGGAATCGGGAATCGGGATATCCGAGAAAAAAATGTTAATTCGTAACTACCAAGTATCAGATGCCAAAGCTGTTGTCGATGTCTACAAAAATGCTATCATGGAAATAGCTTCACAAGCGTATAATAGTAAACAAGTAGAGATTTGGTCATCCTATCCTAAGGATAACGACCAGTTTACGAAACGGCTGAGTATGGGAATAACACTTGTTGCAGTTGATGGCAATAAGATAGCGGCTTTTGGTCAATTACATCCCGCTAATCACATTGATTTACTGTTTACGGCAAAAGACTACTCTCGCCAGGGTTATGCTACAGCGATTTACCAACAATTAGAAGATGAAGCGTTAAGGCAAGGGGTTACTTGTCTCTATACTGAAGCTAGCAGAATTTCTAAGTATTTCTTTCTCAAACAGGGATTTACTATTATTGAACCGGAGACTGTATTCCTCAATGGGGTAGGGTTTGAACGGTTTAGGATGCAAAAGGTCATGTAAGCGGTCAGCGGTCAGCGGTCAGCGGTCAGCGGTCAGTGGTCAGTGGTCAGTGGTCAGTGGTCAGCTTATTTTATTCAAAAGCTGTTCGGTGTAGCTTGGCCTACAGCCAATGGCTGTTCGCGTAGCGTGCGCGTAGCGCATAAGCTGATAGCTTATAACTGATAACTGATAGCTGACGGCTGATAGCTGACGGCTGATAGCTAATAACTGATAGCTGATAGCTGATAGCTGATAGCTGATAGCTTACCCATTGATTACCTGTAAAGCGGTCAAGTTCAAATCACCGAAAGTCTGAGAAACAATCTGCTGATTCCCACTAAATTCTTGTTTTTGATAACTACCGTCTTTCAAGACTAGGACAGTTACTAATTGGTCTTGGGAGTCAATAATCCAATATTCAGGAATAGCCCTTTGTTGGTATTGTTTTACTTTATCACTGTAATCACGTTGGTAGTTTTCATCATTTTGGTTTCTGTAGGGGCTAACTACCTCCGCAACAAACTGTGGGGGCTCCATATCAAGGGTGATAGTTAGGCGTTTTTCCGTTTGGAGAAGATGTGCTTCCGTAAGCACTACCAAATCAGGATAGCGGTTTTGAGGATTTCCTGGAACTTGCAATTCGCAATCGTGTATCCTGATTAAACGAGGGTTAATGTGTTGGGCTAATTGATACATTAGCCACATCGCCCTCCAACTATTTGATTCACTCTCCGGTGGCAATTGTACTAACTCCCCATCAACCAGCTCATAACGGTTATCTGTGCCGTCATCATATTCCAGGTATTGGTCAAACGTGAGTTTGGAGGTGGTTTTAACCATCGTGCCATTCGCAGTTACTGACTTTAATCCTACAGTTTCTAGCGTGAACTACCCCGACTTACTTCTTTGTTCGCGAAGCGTGGCCAAAGGCCAAGTCGGGGCTTCCAGCTTCACGGAAGAATGCCTTAACTTGGACGGGCGTCCACGTCTTGGTCTTACTTCTTCTCCACTGGCGTTGACCTCCCCCGTCCCAGAGGAGGATAGCATTCTGATCCCTTCTGCTCTAATATTCTTTGCCGCATTACCATCTCTGTCGTGGTGAGTTCCACAACTTGGACAAGTCCAAGCCCTGACATCCAGTGGCAACTCCTTGATTCGGTAATGACAATTAGAGCAGGTTTTGGAACTAGGAAACCATCGGTTTATTTCAACTAATACCTTTCCTTCTTTTTCGCACTTATAAGACAGGAAGTTTACAAAGGTTCCCCAACCCATATCAGAAATTGCTTTAGCTAATTTATGGTTACGTTCGCGAAGCGTGCGCGTAGCGCACACCATGCCCTTGACATTTAGGTTCTCGACTACCACCACTTGGTTGTTGTCAACTATCTTTCTAGATAGTTTATGCAGATAGTCTTGGCGGACATTTCTAATCCGTTCGTATACCTTGGCTACAATCTTTATGGCCTTTTTGCGTCCATTGCTGCCTTTTTTCTTTCGGGCAGCGATACGCTGTTTTTTAGTCAGTTTCTTTTCGGACTTGGCTAAGTGCTTTGGATTCCCAAACTTGGAAGTCTTTTCGCCATCGTAGGTAATAGCAAAATCCTTAATACCCAAATCAATTCCGATAACATTTCCTTTTTTGGAAGGCTGCAAATCATCCGGCTCATATTCCATTAACACCGAAGCATAATATTTTCCAGATGGAGTCTTGCTAACGGTTACAGTTTTAATTTCTCCATCTAGTGGTCGATGGATTATTGCTTTGATAATGCCTAATCTTCCAGGGAACTTCAAGTAGTTGCCAACTTGTTTTACGTTCTGGGGATACTGAATTGATTGACGATGATGATATGATTTGAACCTAGGATATTCAGCCCTACCCTGGCCGTAGGCCACGCTGACGCGAACAAAGAAATTTTGATATGCACGACTAAGATTGAGACTCACGGATTGCAAAACCTGAGAGTAACAATCTTTTAGCCATTCAGTCTCTTTTTGTTTTTTGAGCTTTGGCAACATAGAGTTGAGTGCAGATTGTTTTAGCCCCTTGCCAGTTTCTTTGTAGGTTTCTATGCACTGATTCAAAGCATAGTTCCACCACCAACGAGCGCATCCAAAATGCTGAGCTAACACTTGAATTTGCTCTTGTGTGGGATAAATTCTAACTTTGACGGCTTTATGTTTCATTGCACTCAAACTTGTTGGAGATGAAACCTTAGAATAAAGAAGCCTTTATGGTTAGTCGGCTATGCATAAAAGGGTTAAATCTTTGTGATTAAGGCTTCTTTATTCTTACGGTAACTTCAAAATCGACCATGCTTACTATTATATGTATTTCACAGTAATGTGTCAAGGGATAAAAGAAATTTTCTGTCTCGCTATCCATCCTAGAGACGCGCACCTTAGTAGAGTGGAGCCTTAATCAAACAGTTTTAACCCTTTTTCCCATAGCCGACCAACCTTAAAGGCGACCCTCTACTTACGGTAACTTCAACACCCTGGAAGAGGGTGGGGAATTTCGCGAGTTTTGTTAAAGTTTTTTAGGGCGTTCCAGTACCGGCTCTTCAATAGCATCCCGTAGCCTGTCCAGGTTTCGGGTAAGCATTCAGGCGTGCGCTTAGTGCATTAGCTGATAGCTAATAGTGGATAGCTTAAGCTTTCGGAGTGGTAAAATACTGGACAGATTGCTTGTTTTGGATGTAGCGATCGCTTAGTTTATAATTCTGTGATCGCTCATTTTTTTTCTCTACCCACCCTAACCACGCTTACAACACTTACCATATTTACCACGCTTAAGGGAAGCCTATTGCTGGAACGCGCATCTTGCCTGTTCCCTGTTCCCTGTTCCCTAGCTTTACAGGTGGTGCGTTACGGGGCGGACTATCCCAACCCTGGTAGGAGGTTAAAAATCAGAAGCTTTCCGCCCCTAACACACCCTACGCAGCTAAATTCTAAATTCTAAATTCTAAATTCTAAATTCTAAATTCTAAATTCTAAATTCTTCATTCTTCATTCTTCATTCTTCATTCTTAATTCTTCCCATTCCTCCCACAAAACATCTGGCAGACTACCAAGCATTTCATCCCAAGTACTGCCAGCCTGTAATGCTTCAATAACTATAGGAAGTGGTTCAGAAAAAATGTTAGGAAAATCAGCTTCTCCAGGAAGTCGAATGCTGAAAGCTAATTGCTCCTTTGGGGGATTGAATTGAGCATCAATTCCCTCACGGTTTCCTCTGGTATCAATTCGATACCAACCGAATTCAGCTAAGTAAACGGCATTTAAACCATGCAAACTGTAAGGCTCACCATCGTCATTAATGCTTAATCGCTGATAACAAAAGCCTGCTGGAATTCCATTGGCTCGTAATAGGGCAGCTAGCAAATGGCTTTTTGCGTAACAATAACCGGTTTTATGCTTAAGTACATCAGAAGCACGACAGGTGACAGGATTCATTTTATAGTCAACGCTATGGTGAATGTGGTCTCGAACCCATTCAAAACAGGCTTTTGCGATCGGCGTTCGCGCAGCGTGGCCAAAGGCCTCAGCCGCGCCAAAGGCGATCGCAAAAGCCTGTTTGATGCTCTAGGGCAATTGTCCTCGCCAGTTCCAGAATTGTAGGATGTTGCCAATCGATGATTGCACTGGTTTGTAGATAGTCTTGTGTATTCTCCATGTTAAAACGGGAGTCGGGAGTCGGGAGTCGGGAATCGGGAGTCGGGAGTCGGGAGTGAAAAAAATAGCAATTAAAGTAGGGTGGGCAAACTAATATAATCTAGAATACTCAAAAGAACCAAACGGTTTTTGCCCACCCTACAAGCTGTTCCCTGTTCCCTGTTCCCTGTTCCCTATTCCCTATCTCCCCATCTCCCCATCTCCCCATCTCCCTATCTCCCTATCTCCCTATCTCCCCACACCCCCCATCGGTCTCCAATTCCCCGAAACAATGAAACTCGCCCAATAATAAGGATGCTCATACCTCTCGTCTTTCAACATGTCCAGTTGAGTCTCCCGCAGAGCCTCGGTGCGCCCCATGTTCTGGTCTAGCAAGCGCTGATAGTAAGCCAGCATCAGCTCTTTGGTGGCTTTATCCTCTACCTTGCGCAAACTGATCAGCTGAGTTTGTGAACCAGCAATCACAAAAGCCCGACGCAAGCCATAGATGCCCTCTCCTGAACTAATCCGTCCGGAACCGGTATCGCAAGCCGATAAGACTACCAACTCCGTGCCAGACAAGTTAAGTCCTACCGCTTCCAAGGCAGTAAGTACTCCATTCTCTGCACCAGTTCGCTTCTGCTTAAACCCTGCTAGCACTAGTCCAGACAACAGCATGGGATTGTCATAGAGTGTGGGCAGTTCTTGATTGGGAGCATTCTCAAAGAAACCATGGGTAGCAATATGCAGTATCCTGGGACTATTGACTCGTTTGACCGCTGACTCTGTGGCCTTAGCCCCCAGTAAAGGGTCTACTCCCAGCTTGTTAGCAATTTCTTTTACTTCCTCAGCGGTGCCTGGTAATGGTGAAAAGTCCAGCTTTGATAGGTCAATGGAACGGGTAAGGTGGGCACTGGGGAGGTTGCGATGATTTTGATTAGCAATCAATTCAGGAGCAGAACGGTCAAAGTCAGGATTGCCCAACAACACCGGAGGAGTTTTACTGGCAGATTCCTGGGATAATCTCAGTAAGTCCCTGCCAGAGGTAAGGTAAGTAAAGCGATAGTTTTCCACCAGATACCGCTGCTGCTGATCCACCAGGGCTTCAAAGGGAATCAAGTTGAGCTCTCCCTCCGGGGAAAGTAAGATATGTCGAGTAGACCCTAACAGTTGGCGCACAGGCTCCATCAACTTCTGATCCACTTGCCGTGCGGCTTGCTTCAACTGAGCGGTGGATGTGTCTTTGTCTTGGAGAGAGAGCCGAAACAGCTCCAGGTCTGGTTCAATCAACTCAACCTCCCCTAAGTCAATCCCTTGGGGGTCTCCTTGGGAATGAAGCACGTAGGCGGCGTAGCGAGGGAGACCAAAACGTTGATCTTTTTTCGCTTTAGGATTATAAGGTCGATACTTGACCAATTCCACTAGGGCCGTATTAGCTGGAATCAGCTTTTGAATGGCTTCGATAGTCACAGGTTGGTTAGCTGTGCGAAAGTCAGGGCTGCGACGGCTAATTTGATCCTCTAATTGGTTGGCTTGTTCAGAGAGAAACTTAACCCTCTCTTGATAATATTTAAGAGGTAGATTTGCCGGTCGATTGTAGGTCAGATTGGCTAGTTGAGTGCGGGTAGCGTTGAGGTCATCCAGCAACCTCTGGCTTTTAGGGTCTAACTGTTGACCCAGGATTTGCTGGCTGTTGGTGATGAAATCGAGAACGCGACCTTTTCGCCGCAGGACGGTAGTCAAGGCCAGACGCGCTGCTCTGGAATTGTTGGGAGCTGCGTTGAGGTGCAGAGAAATGACTGCGTCTGTCCTACTAGAGATAGTATCAAGGTACTTTCGCTTTTGAGACTCAGAACCAGCAACCAAATTGGAGTGGAGGTTCCGTTCTTGTACCTCAAATCCTTGCTCCAACAGCTCAAGGGCAGAGGTGAACTTACCTTGAATGTAATACAGTACCCCCAGGTTGTTGAGGCTGATGGCCACATGTGGGTGGTCTGGTCCTAGCCGCCGTTTGATAAGCTCATAAGATTGCTGGTAGAGGGTTTCCGCCTCTTGGTACCTGCCCTGGCTAGAGTATAGGAAAGCCAGGTTGTTGAGGCTTAATGCAACATGGGGGTGTTCATCTCCTAGCAAGCGTTTCCTAAGGTCTAAGGCTTGCTGGTATAGGGGTTCGGCCTCTTGGTACCTGCCCTGGCTAGAGTATAGGAAAGCCAGGTTGTTGAGGCTGGTGGCCACATCGGGGTGTTCATCTCCTAGCAAGCGTTTCCTAAGGTCTAAGGCTTGCTGGTATAGGGGTTCGGCCTCTTGGTACCTGCCCTGGGTCTCGTACAGTTCTGCCAGGTGGTTGAGGCTGGTGGCCACATCGGGGTGTTCATCTCCTAGCAAGCGTTTCCTAAGGTCTAAGGCTTGCTGGTATAGGGTTTCCGCCTCTTGGTACCTGCCCTGGCTAGAGTACAGTAAAGCCAGGTTGTTGAGGCTGGTGGCCACATCGGGGTGTTGCTCTCCTAGCAAGCGTTTCCTAAGGTCTAAGGCTTGCTGGTATAGGGGTTCGGCCTCTTGGTACCTGCCCTGGCGAGAGTACAGTCCTGCCAGGCTGTTGAGGCTGGTGGCCACATGGGGGTGTTGCTCTCCTAGCAAGCGTTTCCTAAGGTCTAAGGATTGCTGCAAGAGGGGTTCAGCCTCTTGGTACCTGCCCTGGCGAGAGTACAGTCCCGCCAGGTTGTTGAGGCTGGAGGCCACATGGGGGTGTTGCTCTCCTAGCAAGCGTTTCCTAAGGTCTAAGGCTTGCTGCAAGAGGGGTTCAGCCTCTTGGTACCTGCCCTGGCTAAAGTACAGTCCTGCCAGGCTGTTGAGGCTGGTGGCCACAGAAGGGTGTTCCTTTCCTAGCAAGCGTTTCCTAAGGTCTAAGGCTTGCTGGTATAGGGGTTCGGCCTCTTGGTACCTGCCCTGGCTAGAGTACAGTGCCGCCAGGTGGTTGAGGCTGGAGGCCACAGAAGGGTGTTCCTCTCCTAGCAAGCGTTTCCTAAGGTCTAAGGCTTGCTGGTAGAGGGGTTCGGCCTCTTGGTACCTGCCCTGGCTAGAGTACAGTCCCGCCAGGTGGTTGAGGCTGGTAGCCACATCAGGGTGTTGCTCTCCTAGCAAGCGTTTGTTAAGGTCTAAGGCTTGCTGGTAGAGGGGTTCGGCCTCTTGGTACCTGCCCTGGCTAGAGTACAGTTCTGCCAGGTTGTTGAGGCTGGAGGCCACAGAAGGGTGTTGCTCTCCTAGCAAGCGTTTCCTAAGGTCTAAGGATTGCTGGTAGAGGGGTTCGGCCTCTTGGTACCTGCCCTGGCGAGAGTACAGGACAGCCAGGTTGTTGAGGCTGGTAGCCACATCAGGGTGTTCCTCTCCTAGCAAGCGTTTCCTAAGGTCTAAGGATTGCTGGTATAGGGGTTCGGCCTCTTGGTACCTGCCCTGGCGAGAGTACAGTTGCGCCAGGTTGTTGAGGCTGGTAGCCACATCAGGGTGTTCCTCTCCTAGGACTTGTTGCCGAATCCCTAATGCTCTTTCTGCTAGGGGGATAGCTTCTGAGTACTTTCCTTGTTGGTAAAGCTCCCACCCTTGCTGAGTAAGTCGAGACGCTTCTGCTAGTTTTCTTTCAATTACAGATTCGGTTAGCTCAGTTGATGGTGAGCTTTCTTGAGCTTGGGCTATACCCGTCTGTCCCCATGGTGGCACGGGAACTGCTCTGATCCCGATCACACCGACTAGGGTAGCGGCGATCAGCCCTGGCTTGATTAAGATTTTTGCCTTCATCAACGATTAGCCCCCTAAAATCTTAACCATTTTTTGTTCCAGTTGACCTGCCCTGACTTGATCTCCCAAGGTTTGATAAACCTCTTTCCCTTGCTCTAGCCACGCGATCGCTTCATTCTTCTGACCGATAATCCCACTGGTAACTGCCAGCCCTCCAAGCACTTGAGCTTGAGTGTCTAAATCTCCTGCTGTCTTGGCCAGTTCTAGGGCTTGCCGGTAACCCTCCCTAGCTAGACGATTTAATCCCACTTGTTGGTAAATCTCCCCCAGAAGTTGATAAACCCGAAGCGACTCAGGTTGATCAGCCAAAGCTGTTTCCAGCAGGTCAATGGCTTCAGGATTTAAGTCATTGCTGCGGTACAAATGAGCCAAAGCTAGTGCTTCTGCTGGCTTACTCAACTGCTTTTGCTTAATTTGCTCTGCTGCTGCTGATACCTCCTGGGCTTTTTCCTGATCGAGGATGGTAAACCCGAAACTCCCTTCCTGTTTAGAACTTTTGCCTTGGTCAGTCTTGACAATCAGCCAATAACGAGCACCTGGTTGTAGGGACTGCTTGCCTGAGTAAACTATCTCCGTTGCACTGGTTTCCTGAGTCCACTTCACCCCTGGACCTATCACCCTCACCTGGTAAGTGCTCGCGCCCTCAACCTCATGCCAGCCCAAGAGCGGTTGCTGATTAAGCACAGAACTATCCCGAGGTCTAAGAATATAAGGAATGTCTGGATTATTGGCTGCTCTTTCAATCACTGTATCCTTGTCGGATTGAGATAGCTTTGGTTTTGAGGTAGGAGGACAGCCTTCAGATACGATATAGTCTCTGCCACCCTCCGGTTCCCACGGCATTAAGTTCTGGCACAGGACTTTAGCAAAGGTATTGCTGCCCAGTAAGAGGTGATCCTTAGCCGCCAATGGCGCACCAATAAAGGCTGGCTGATAATCCTGCCAAGTGGAACGCTTCATTTTCACCTGACCTTGAGGACGAAGGGCCACAACTAGATTTAAACCATTTCCAATCGGACGAGCTGGTCTAGCTAAGCTCACTACCAAGCTCAGCCCCAGGATCAAGCCAATCAAGAGTTTCCATTTTTTCCATTGCATTAGAGTTTACCTGCCTTCTTTAACGCTTTGTAAGCTAAAACTAACCATTTCGGTTGATCGGGATTATCAATTGAACCTAGCTGAGAACACTTTTGCCATTGTTCAAGGGCTTCGCCATTGCGCGTTTGCTGTTCATAGACCTGAGCCAACAAACAGTGGGCTGAAGCGCGAGTTGTGATTTGTTCCAATCCCTCTGGTGTAGTGGCTAAAGCGATCGCTCCGGTTAGAATGGACTCTGCTTGGTCTAGTTGCTGCTGTTGTAACAATGCCCAACCGAAATTTTTCATCAAGTTGTATCTGATTCTCAAGGGCTGATTTTCCATCTCCTGTAAACTCTTCCAAAGCAGAGGCGTAGCCAATTCTGGTTTTTTCTCCAATATCCACAAGCGAGCCAAATTGTTCTGGGCTCTAATCAAATTCCCCTTAACAGCAAATTGATATTGACTCTTGGCTTTATCGAACTTTTGCAGGTCTTCGTAGAGGGACCCTAAATTATAGTGAGCGTTGGCATTGTCTGGATCGAGAGCCAAAGCCTGAAGATAGTCAGCTTCAGCACCAGCCAATTGCCCCTGATTATATTTCTTGACTCCCTGGCGATTGTACCAATCGGAAAAAGCTGGCTTGTTCGAGGATAATAGGACTATAATCGCAGACACGAATAATGTGAAAGCTAACTTGGCTTCTTGATGGTAAGGCTTGGGAATACGCAGCCTGTTGAGTAATTTTTCAAACCCTTCTTTTCCGGCCTGGGTCAGTTCGCTTCTGGCTTGCAATAGGGTTAAAATACTCGGAAACGCCACCACTGCTACTCCTGGAACTCCGGTCCCGGCACTCAGAAATCGGGGCACAATATCCACCAACAAGCTCAGATTCACTGTCCAACTGAACACCGTCAGCCCTCTCCACAACCAATCCCAGCGGTCCCAGAGATGGGGTGGTGCTTCTGTTTCCAATCGCCACCACCACGCAGCGGCTTGAGGCTGAAAACTGTTTCGGTATTCAGCTAAGTCCATGACTTTGGTAATCTGCCCTGCTTTGCTCTTAAGCTCACGGTCCAACTCAATCAGTCGCTGTTGATCAGTTGTAGATACGTGATTACACTGACTCCAAACGGCCTGCACAGCATCCCTGGCATTGAAAATCTCTAGCACTTCCTTTACTTGAGGAGATTGAGACTCTTTTAGGTTAGAGAGTGCTTCTTGATAGCAATTAAGGGCAGTTTCTAGCTCAGAAGTAGTCATCTATAATTTGACGACTCAATAGCACAGTACAGAAGATTCTTTTGTAGTTTAGATCTTTTTTTATCTATTTGGAGCAATTAGGAAAAAACTCTTGCGTAACTCATAACTAGTAAAAACGCTATATCTCTTAGGGAATATGCCGTAAGGAGTAGACCCTAGGGAGTAGTGGTTCAGTTATCAGAAAAAAATAGCAATTAAAGTAGGGTGGGCAAAGTCATCTAATCATTAATACTCATTTGAAGCAAACGGTTTTTGCCCACCCTACAAGCTTCAAAGGAGTAGGGAAAAAAAATAGCAATTAAAGTAGGGTGGGCAAAGTCATCTAATCATTAATACTCATTTGAAGCAAACGGTTTTTGCCCACCCTACAAGCTACGCGAACAACCAACCAACCTTCAACCTTCCCAAACCTTGGCCAAAAGGCCACGCTACGCGAACAACCTTCAACCTTCCCAAACCTTGGCCAAAAGGCCACGCTACGCGAACAACCTTCAACCTTCTTAACCCTTCAAAAATCAATCGCTAACAAAATCGTTTCCATCTCTTCCCGTGACAATCCCCCATGAGCGCCCAACTTGTGTTGTTCAAAACGGTCTTCTTCATACCACCAAACCGTTTCATATTTATGGGGTAAAATCACTAAATTACCTAACCGATTAAGCAATAATGGGGAGAGTTCACCTATACCGAAATACCCTTGTTCAATTAATGTCGTGGTGCGGTACACTGTTGCTCGATCTGCCAACTGCTCCGTCAGCAAATCATAGACTTTATCCAAATGGTCGTCCTGAATGTACAACACCATATCCCGACATGACCCCCCTGGCACCAACAGTTTACCTTGGGCATTCCTTTTAATAAACTGTTCAATAGAAGGGCTAAGCTGATTCAAATAAATAGTAGTCTCTGGTGAAACTTCTATTTGTCCATGATCCGCCGTAATTAGTAATAATGTATTCTTCAGCTTACCAGCTACGGTTTGATATAAAAGTCGCTCCATGGTTAGCAAAAGCGTGCTAACTTCAGCCTGGAACTGGAGGGAGCCAGGACCGTATTTATGAGCCATCCCATCAATAGTATCCAAATACAGAAAAAAGTAGCTCTTATCGGATTCAGCGATCGCTGCTTCAGTCAGGTTAACTAATGCTTCAGGAATAGTTTTGTAGGAAACAGTAGTTGCCCCATCACACACCGCTCGTGAAAAAGGAGAGTAAGCATAATTGTAGTGTTGAAAACAATAAGATTGCACACCATACTGTTGCAATTTTTGATAGAGAGTTTGGGTAGGGAAAAGGCTTTGCTCAGAAATACCAGTTGTGTGTAAGGTTCCCCGTTGCTTATCACCCGCAAACGAAAACATCAAGGGAGCAATAATATCATCCAACAGCGGCTCATAGTAAAACCAATGGAAGACACCACTCTCACCAACCGGAAGCCCTGAATGAATAGTACTCACATGAGCAGCAGTTGTCGAGGGAAACTGGGTAGTCAATTTAGAAGCCACACCTTCTACTACAAACCGCTTCAAAAATTCCGATTGTTCAACATAGTCCTCAAAAAAACGCCACCCGAAAGCATCAACAAAAATCAGAATAACCTTATCATAGCGGTCCGGTAATTCTCCTAATACACTCCTAGGTAAACCCATGTTTCCTTGACCGGTGAGCAGATGATAGATCATCTGGGGAATCTGGGAGAAACAATAGGAGTCATAAAGGGGCTTACCAATGTGGTCATTTATTCTAGCGTTTTCAATAGCTTTTAAGGATTGAGAGTTAATCATAGATAGCAAAGGGAGTAGGGAGTAGGGAGTAGGGAGTAGGGTGTAGGGTGTAGGGAGTAGGGTGTAGGGTGTAGGGAATCGGGGAAAATACTGTTTAGTTCATTACTATATGGAAACGCTATTCTATAGGATTTGTTAATCGATAATTTAACCTCCTGCTAATTTAGCATAGCACAACTAAAAATGCAACTTAAGTTTAATAGTTTCACTATTTACTATCCCCTATGCTACTCATAATAAAAAGCGATGCTCTGACAGAAACGATACGCGATCGCTTCCTAGGGTTGATCATACTTATGATATAGCGTTTATTGGATGTATGAGGTACACTTATCAACCTCAAAGTCCCCCTTATTAAGGGGGATTTAGGGGGATCTCTTTCTCAAAGTACCCCTTATTAAGGGAGATTTAGGGGAATCTCTTTCTCAAAGTACCCCTTTTCACTAGGAATTTAGTGGGTTCTTTTTGTCCCTCATAGTAAAAATAATTATTATATCCAGTAAATTTATTATCCCGACTCCCAATTCCCAAAATTTACTACTCATAAAAAAACAGATTGCTGATGGGATGCGATCGCTTTATTTAAATTATCCCTCAACAAAATAAATTTTTCAAAACCCTTGACAATTTTATTTATAATCATTACGATTATAAATGTAAACATTAAGCAAAAGGTTCACCTTATGCCTTCACAATTACCGCCTAATTCAGACAATACTCCTGAAGAGTCTTCTCCAAAAAAAATCCCTGTTCAGCACATTTTAAAGGGGTCCCGCAAGGCCATACTTAATACGATGCATACCCTGTATGTACTCCGTTACACGGAAATTTCCGACTGGACTCCTCTTCAGCCGACGGGCATTCCGGGAGAGTTCATCACAATTACCGTCAAGTACTTGATTATCCCGTAAAACCTTAAATTCCTGGGGGGCTTTCCCCCCGGCTAACCCATCGGGTCTAATCAGATAGGATCACGTCTGGATAGGTGAAAAAACTGAATGACATAAGGTAACTTCCTAGCCGTGGATAGTATTTCTGCGGCTATTTTTTTGGGGTTAGCAGGTTGAAGGTTATTGTGTTGAAGGTTATTGTGTTGAAGGTTATTGTGTTGAAGGTTGAAGGTTAGGAGGTTGAAGGTTAGGAGGTTGAAGGTTGTTCGCGTAGCGTGGCCTTTTGGCCAAGGTTGAAGGTTGTTCGCGTAGCGTGGCCTTTTGGCCAAGGTTAGGAGGTTGAAGGTTGTTCGCGTAGCGTGGCCTTTTGGCCAAGGTTGAAGGTTAGGAGGTTATGAGGTTGAAAGTAATGCCTTATTTCAATTAGGTATAAGAATGCTGGGATTGGTGAGATTGTTTAATGCGATCGCGTAGCGTGGCCGAAAGGCCATCGCTTCCCACACTCCCATCTCCCCATCTCCCCATCTCCCCATCTCCCCATCTCCCCATCTCCCCATCTCCCCCTCTCCCCATCTCCCCATCTCCCCATCTCCCGACTCCCTACTCCCGATTCCCGACTCCCACCCCTCTAGCTAACGTAAACCCTTCAGCACTTCCTAAAGATACTTGGTTAG
>NZ_JAAHHU010000900.1:0-1991 GCF_010672095.1 Moorena sp. SIO3I6
CAGCGTCCACAGGCAGACATCCGCCTTCTATCGACGTATAGTTTTTTTTTTCGACAGACTCACCTTGGAATTACGACTCTATGGTCAACCAGCCGGGGCAAGTCTCTTCCCGGAGACGAAACCTTAGAATAAGGCAGCCTTAATCATAAAGTTTTAACCCTTTTACCCATAGCCGACCAACCATAAAGGCTGCCTTATTCTTGCGGTAACTTCTGACCCTGAGCTGGAGCTAGTACTTTGTAGACCTAATGGTCTGAAAACTGATAGGATATCAGACCATTTGTAAGGTAGCCTTTTAGTCAGTCAGGCGGGTCAGCAACCAACTTTATTATAACACAAATTATTGTAATTTGTCGTCTCGCTATCCATCCCCACCCGTCGCAGGGTTGGGGAATTCCGCGAGTTGTGTTAAATTTAATGGTTTTGACAGCAAGGGAGTAGGGAGTAGGGAGTAGGGGGAGAGGGGTTGACGTTTTTTTTATAACTGAATAATTTTTAAGTTAAATGCACAACAGTTTAAGTACTAAAGAAGCACAATAATTAATAAAAACGTAAGCATTCAGCTATCAGTTATCAGCTATCAGCTTTGGAATAAAATCAGCTTATGCGCGTAGCGTGAGCCTTTGGCTGACGGCTGACGACTGACGGCTGAATGCTTACAAAACTCTTGATGTTCCTTACTGGCCAACCCAGCTTGCAAGGTTGTCATCACCTTCACCATATCTTCCGCCAAAAGTGCCGAAACGGCTAACCATAATCCCGGAAAAACTTGGCTGCGGATAATTCCTTCTTGATCAGCTACAAGAGAAACATAGTCTCCGTCTTGCCAAGAAAACCAATCAAAACGCTGGTCAATTACCTGCCAAACCAGATATTCTTTTACTCCATTGCGACGATAAACTCGTTTTTTATCCCGGAGGTCAATGGAAGCAGTACTTGCTGCAATTTCTGCCACTAGTTCTGGTGCGCCCTCAATATAACCATCATCGTCCAGGCGACTTTGGCCACCACAATTGCTATCAATCAGTAAAACCACATCAGGTTGGGGTTCATTATCCAGATCCAGCCGCACTGTAGGGTTATCACCTAATCTTACACCAGGAGTCGCAATCTTATAATTGCCCAACCACACTAGTAAATTAGCATGGGGCTCAGCTTGGGGTTCAAACCGTAAGGAGGATCCCATATAAACAATTCCTTCAATTAGTTCTGCTTTTTTGAGATGGGGCATGGCTTGATAACGCCGCTCAAATTCTCCACGAGAGAGCAGGTCTCCATTTTCTAGGACTGGAAGAGTTCTCTGTCTGTTACTAGTGGGAGCACTCATAACTTTTCTACTGTTTCCTAATGGGTTTGTAATCAAGTTATTAGTTATTAGTTATAGCAGTTTTAAATTGGGTGAGGTACATTTTTTAGGGAGCAGGGAGCAGGGAGTAGGGAGTAGGGAGTAGGGAGTAAGGAGTAGGGAGCAGGGCTGTTTGAGTAAAACGTAAGCATATGCGCTACGCGCACGCTACGCGAACAGCTGAATGCTGACAGCTGTCAGTTGTTCGCTTAAAATAAATCTGGGGAAAAGTTTTGCTTAGCGATGCGCTACGGGCAGCCAAATGCGATTGGCCTATGGCCTCAGCTTCCGCGCTTATGCGATCGCAAAGCGTGGCCTATGGCCTCAGCTTCCGCGCTTATGCGTTCGCGTAGCGTGGCCATAGGCCAATCGCATTTGAATTGGGATGTTGGTTTTTGCTGGAGTAATTCCAACGCAACGGTCAAAGTTGGCTTCAGCTACGACAACCTATCCCTGGATGTCTGTTAGTAACAGCCTTTTTTTTAATAAACAGAACTAGGCAGGGTTTATTAAGAATTATCTGAGGGGGTGACATGCAAGCTAAAATCCTTATTGGGTAATACTTTCAGCCGATATGTTACAAAAAGATACATACTAGTTTGGCCTGACCTTGGACGTAGTTATAAGGGTTTTAGCTTCTAGAACA
>NZ_JAAHHU010000901.1:0-1990 GCF_010672095.1 Moorena sp. SIO3I6
TAGTCGCTACCAATTCTAGTCGCTTACGACGCTCTTCCGATCTCTCAGACTTTCAATTCTCATGCTTCTCTATCAATATTAAATTCTCCCGTTCCCGTAGCGTGGCCATAGGCCTGCATAAGTTTATTTTAAGCTGTTCGCGTAGCGTGAGCTTTTAGCTCACGGCTGACAGCTGACTGCTGTTCGCGTAGCGTGCGCGTAGCGCATATGCTTACAATTATCCTAACTTGATATAAGTTGATAAACTGATACACAGTTAATACAGCAATCATCAATGAATTGTGATAATTTTTTTCTCTACTCCCTACTCCCTACTCCCTACTCCCTATTCCCTATTCCCTGTTCCCTATTCCCTGTTCCCTTTTTTATCTAGATTTCAGCTACTAGCTAAAAAAAATACCATTCTAATGTTTAAATTTTGAACATTTATTACAATTTCTGTAAATAACCTTGATTTTTTTTGTTTTTTTTATTGTTGACAATAATAGTAGCCATTGGTTATACTATAATCATTGGAAAAAGAGCCGCGCTCATCGGCCACCAACCTGGAAGCGCGGCTCTCCCCCCCAAGTTACATGGAGGTAATTCTATAATAATGGCAAAACAGCGATTCGTTTATCATCCCATCGATTATCACGAAGCGATGGAGCGCCTTGAGCAGCTTGCACAACAAAGGGAGTCGGAGGGAGAAAATTCCTATCCCTATCCCATCACCGAGCGCGAGCAAATCCTAATCCGACTGTACAGTTACTGCGAATTGGGTATGACACCGCAACGGTTTTACAGTAAGTGGGATCTGACTCGGGAAGATATGGCTTTAATCTGCTCCTGTTCCGTTCAAACTGTTAATGGCTGGTTTAACACCAGTCGTCGCTGTTACCCTCTGACTCCTGGTTACTTGCGCCATCTGGCCATTATGGATTTCTTGTTGGAGGATTTCGAGACAATTCCTAAACCGTTATTGGAGCGATGCAGCGCGGTCTTGGGGGTTTCCCCCATGAGCGACTGCATCAAGACAGCGATTGTTCTCGAAGGAAGGCAGAATTAAGAATTAAGAATTAAGAATGTAGAATTCCAGATTATACATTCTTAATTAAAAAAGCTTGAAGGTTTAAGGTTGAAAAGTTAAGGTTGAAGGTTGTTTGTCAGAATGTAGAATGCATAATTCTACATTCTACATTCTTAATTCTACATTCTACATTCAAATCTATTCCCATGGTTTGATTTTCACAATTCAAATAGGGATGCTAGACTGGATTTAATGTAACCTAAAATGACTCTCCCAAGGTTTTCGACTTTGGGAGTGCTTTACTGGCTGTTAAGCAATTTACTATATTTTATAATACTTATCAAGCCTTTTTAAGAGCTTATTGATAATAGCTAGCAGTTATCAATTGGGTGAGGTAAATCAGTTGAGAATTTTAGGAAATAGGAAACAGAGAACAGCTAAAAAATCCTGTATACTTGATTACTATCAGAACTACCGTAATTTTGCTAATTGCCCCTGAGCAAACTTCCGCAGTTTAGGATCGGGGTCATGCTCTGCTCTATCCTGCAATAAGGATCGGGTTTGGGAATGGTTAGGATAGTAGTTGAGGATGGCATTAAGGGCTATTTTTCGAGGATTGACATTGTCATAATCCTGGTCTTGATCACGCTCAAAGGGGTCATTGAGAGTGCGATGCTCTGAAAGAGCCGCTACGCGAACGCATAAAAATTCTCATAATCAAAGCTGGTCTGGCCAACCTTGAGCTAACTGTTCAATTGCTGTAGCTCGCACCCTCGAATCTTTATCAGAGCGAGCCCATTGTTGAAGTAGGACTAAGGTATTTTGATGGTTTTTGTAACCTTGAGCTAACTGTCTAATTGCTGTACGTCGCACCCTCGAATCTTTATCAGAGCGAGCGGATTGTTGAAGTATGGCTAAGGTATCTCGATGGTATTTGTAACCTTCAACTAACTGTTCAATTGCTGTAAGTCGCACCCTCGA
>NZ_JAAHHU010000902.1:0-1989 GCF_010672095.1 Moorena sp. SIO3I6
TGACGCCGGGCGATCGCCCCTTCTACTGCACTACCGATTAAATCTTCGATTTCGGGAAAACCGACCAGGTTTGATTCACTGGATTGAAGTTGCTTGATGTGAATGTTAGCCATTTTATTCTGTGTCCTTTGTTATTGTGACTAGAGTTTTAAACTAAAATTAAAACTCTACTAATAAGCTATCATTTAAAAAAAAAATAAAACTATTAAAGTATGACATAAAAATTACACTTATGCCTTATATCGAAATTTAGATTTTTCGGTGATTTTACTATAAACTATTTTTTCCTTCGTCGAACTGGGATTAAATAAGTTTAATCTTGTATTACAAGAGTAGTATTGGACTATTTTTTATCGTTTTTATCAGCTCGACTAGTTTTGTGGACATAACTGTTTTAGTTTATTTACTAAATTAGACATAAAGGGTTGTTCATAACTATGAGGTACACAGACTTTTTTCCCTACTCCCGACTCCCGACTCCCGACTCCCGACTCCCGACTCCCTACTCCCTGCTCCCTACTCCCTAAAACTTACGACTTTTTACCTAAGCCAATTTGCTCTAACTACATATAACTTTATGACAAAAAAGGTTTGCTTATGACATTAATAAATTAGGCAAAAACTCAACAAACTCAAGTAATCCAAGTATGATTCAAACAGAGATAAAAAATTATCAGAATTTATTTTGTTCCCTGCTCCCTGCTCCAATGCCTTGGAGGCGATCGCAAACTACTCTGGAATTCTGGATGCTGGGTTTGAGTTAATCCCCGTCGAACCTGGCGAACTGGATACGGTCGGAGCCGAGGCAGTTCCTTTGTTAATTTAATCACAAGAGGGGAAATGTTGACTGTATCAACCTAGGACGAAAGTGCCTTAGCCAATTACTGGTAGAAACTAATCTTAGTCTTTTAGTCCAAGAGTAGTCTTGGGCTTTTTTTTATGGTTTTTCTCAGCTCCACTAGTTTTGTGGACATAAATGTTTTAGTTGATTCGGTAAATTAGCGAGAGGTTAACTATAAGAGGTTACTTGTGAGCTATGAATAGGTTTAGCGGAAGGTAACTACATCTAATTTAATGACAAAAGTGTTTTTAATTTAGCATCAATAAACTGGATAAAAAGTAGAAAATTTAAATTGATATAAGTAGGATAAAAAGCAGGAATCAAACATGGCTAATTGATTTCTAATCAACCACAACCGTTTATTGGAGTAAAATTAAAATGGCCAAGATTAAAGTTAAGGACATCAAACCCACTGGCGCTGACTTGTTCAACGATTCTGAAAGTTTTATGAACGAACTGAGTAATGATGAGCTTGAACAGGCTATGGGAGGACGTATTATTGGGCCAGTATTTTCAGTACAAAAGAGCTGTAATTGCTTTCCCACTACTGGAGGAACTAAAACTATCATTTTCAAAACCTACCCATGTAGCCCTGTAATCCTGTAAACTCTTTTGACCAAATACCTTCACTGCTGAATAGTAACTTTAGGAGTGAAGGTTTGAGCAATCAAATCAGTATAACTATTACCTAACGTTCTGATCAGGGAGTCAGTCGATGTCTAAGTATACCCTTCCCCCTCTCCAGGAAGATTCTACAGTCACCTCAGTTTTAGAACCAGAGTTATCCCAGGGGAAATTTCAGGATAAAAAACCACAACAGCCTTCAGTGCTTCGTCCCAAATTAGCCTGTAAGGTTAACTACTATCAAGATCAGCTGATTTTTTCTCAGGATGGTCGAGATTTCGCGTTTCAGGTTAACAGTCAATCAGGAAAAATCTTAAAGAAGTTCATCTCTCTGATGGACGGAACTAAGAGTATGACTGAACTGCAACAAATGTTCTCGGCTAATAACTCTGAGTTTATCAATACTATTGTGCGTCACCTGGACGAACATAACTTGCTGGATGACGTTGCTCAGGTTAGGGTTAATTCAGGCATCGACACGTTGCTGGAATTGGAAGATTTGACCACTGAATTGCTCAATCAGC
>NZ_JAAHHU010000903.1:0-1988 GCF_010672095.1 Moorena sp. SIO3I6
ACCAGTAACAATCCAGGTGTTAATGAAATTGATATCTTAACCGGAGGAGCTGGTGCTGATACATTTGTGATTGGAGATCAGAACAATGCTTACTATGTCGGGGCAGGATTGTTTGGTTTCAATGATTACGCTGTAATTACGGATTTCCAATCTGGTACGGATGAAATTCAACTCAAGTCAGGCATCAACTATACCTTTGAAGACAACTTTATTGCTATCAATTCTGATTCGGGCCTTGATGTTATTGCTATAGTTGCTGACGCCTATAACCAAGGGGATCTGATCTTTGTATAACGATTAGTACACGGTGGCGGAAACAACTGACTAGTTAAAGTCTCCTTGATCTGGTTTGTTTCCTGTTTTTCCTCTGTCTTAATCCGTTGGTGGGCAGTGTCAAGTAATGCGATGTTCCTTCGGAACCGCTTCGCGAACGCGCTTCTTGGTGAATCGGTTTGGTTCACTGCCCACCCTACATCTACTGTGATTAATCGATTGGTGGGCAGTGCCGAGCAATGGGCTTTGGCTTAGTGAATCGGTCTGGTTCACTGCCCACCCTACATCTACTGTGATTAATCCGTTGGTGGGCAGTGGCGAAAAATGCTATGACTTGGTGAATCAGTTTGGTTCACTGCCCACCCTACATCAATTGTGATTAATCCGTTGGTGGGCAGTGGCGAAAAATGCTATGACTTAGCGAATCGGTCTGGTTCACTGCCCACCCTACATCAATTGTGATTAATCCGTTGGTGGGCAGTGGCGAAAAATGCTATGACTTAGCGAATCGGTCTGGTTCACTGCCCACCCTACATCTACTGTGATTAATCGATTGGTGGGCAGTGTCAAGTAATTTTATCGCCAGGTTGATGAATCGGTCTGGTTCACTGCCCACCCTACATCAACTATCCCAGGATTTTCTTAAGAAATTTCATAGTGATTAAATAGGTGGGCTTAACACCTGTTGTTCCCAATCCCCCGGAAGCTAAGGTGCTGCCTGTCAACAAGGGGTTATCAGAAGCATAGTAAGCATAACGCAGCTTTACCTTATCATCGATACTTTTTCGGATCATAGAAGCAGCTTGAATTGCCTTTTGTAAGTGTGCCCCTTCCATCTCCAAGCCAATCACATTCCAAGATGAACTTTTGAAGTAAGCTAAAATATCAGAGTTTTGCAAAGAGGTTCCCATTACTGTCACCAACGCTCCTTCATAAATGGGGATACCATCATCTTGAAAATCCTCACTAGTAAGCTCATTAACAAAAGGATAATTATCTGCTGTTCCTTCAAAGATGTGTGCCGTTGGTAGCATTAAGTCGCCCTTGTGTCCCACCAATATTCCCGCTTTTCCCATTACCGAAATCGATTGGACATTAAGTTTTTGGGATTGCCCACCGGTTTTATAAGGTTTGAGTAATTCATCCATAATCTCAAACGCTTGTTCCCCAAAAGCATAATCCATTACCAAGAGAACTGGCTTTTCTTGTTCAATTATGTTATGATTAATGGGTAACTCAGGAGATAGCAAAGGGAGGGGTAACATAGCAGTATCAAAAATCTGCACGTGGATATTTGTCCCAGCTCTATCGGCTAGATAAAACATCCCATTTTGTAAGGCAAACTCCCTAACCTCTTGGTTGAGGTGGGCGTTTTCTGGTAGACTTAACTCACGGGCAATGTCCTCAATTTTTTTGTCTTCTCCCAAGGTGTGTTTCAGTGCTGATGGCGCAAATAAGCAATTCATCACGCTATGCAAATTCGCACTAATAATATGGAGTGGGCGCTCCCATAAGTTGTTTTCTAACACAAAGCCTTTAACATCACTTGCCCACTGCGCCCCGTGGATATGATGTCCAATCCGCTCCCGCAGTGTGGAACTGAAAGTAATTTTGCGATCGCGTTGGGATTGGACCTCTTCCATCGCTACTCGACCCAGCCAATAAATAATATCAAATAGACCATTATTATCAGAGCTGCCCTGAGCCAGGCGATA
>NZ_JAAHHU010000904.1:0-1981 GCF_010672095.1 Moorena sp. SIO3I6
TATGAGAATGGACACATCACCAATAGCCAAGAACTGTTAACAACAATTCGATTTAAAATTGAAGACACGGGTATTGGCATGAGTGCGGAACAAATCGAACGAATATTTTTGCCCTTCGAGCAGGTGGGGAATCCCTTAAATAAAGCACAAGGGACCGGATTGGGATTAGCCATTACTCAGAAACTGGTTCAGATGATGGGGTCTAAGTTAGAAGTAAGCAGCCAGTTGGGCATTGGCACTGTGTTTTGGTTCGATTTGCAGTTAAAAGAAACCACAGCTGCATCCAAACCCATGACTCCTCAAAGAGGGATTATTGGCTTCAAAGGTCAGCCACCCACAATTCTGGTGGTGGATGATAAACAAGAAAATCGCTGGGTGATTGTAAATCTGCTGGCTCCCCTGGGATTTGAACTAGTGGAGGCTAGCAATGGTCAAGAGGGTTTAGAGGAAGCCACAGCATTTCCACCAGACCTGATTATCACTGACTTGTTGATGCCACAGATGGATGGCTTTGAGATGATCCGACAGTTGCGACAATCCCCCCAATTGCACTCAAAAGTAGTGATTGCGTCTTCGGCTAGTGTATTTGACACCGACAAGGAAAAAAGTAGTGAGGCTGGAGCGGATGATTTTTTGCCCAAACCAGTAGAGGCAGAAAAGCTACTAGAGATGTTACAAGTGCATCTGAAACTGGAATGGATTTATCAAGCAAGGCAGGAAGGAGGAAGTAGGAAGAAGAAAAACATCTCATCTCAAACCCTAGAGATTGTGACTCCTCCAGTCGAGAAACTTTCCCAACTTTACGATCTGGCTAGGGCAGGCTTAATCAATGACCTTTTAAAACAAATCGATAACCTAGAAAAATCCGATCCAAACACTAGTGATTTTGTCCAACATATCCGTGAATTAGCTCAAAATTTTCAGTTGAAAAAAATTAGAAATTTTATTAAAGACTATATTCAGTGAATTCAAACTATGCCTTTTTGATTTCATAAAAAGTTATCTTTAGCCGATGTTTTCGATTTCAGATAATGACTAATTTGCAAAAACTAAATTGATTCAAGAAGTAACTAAATAAAGGAAAATATATGAATAATAAAAAACTCATCAATACTCTAATAAATCTCAAAAAAACAGTCCATTTTCTGCCCCTAGCAATCACTATTTTTACAGGGGTTATGTTTTCCCTACTAACGGTCATGGGAACTTGGAATTTGGAAAACAAAACCATCGAAAAAGAGTTTGAACAAGATGCCAAGGATATTGTTTCCTTGCTCCAAAGAAGCCTTGAAAAAAATCTACACCAACTGGAATCGATTGTTGGGGTCTATGCTGCCTCCGAAAAAGTGACTCGTCAGGAATTGCGGACGTTTGTCAAGCCTTACTTGTCAAATCATTCAGATATTCAAGCCCTAGAGTGGATTCCTTGGGTACCCCATGAGCAACGAGCCGCTTACGAACAAGCTGCCAAACAGGAGGGTTTTCCTAACTTTAAAATTATAGAACAGAATCCTCAGGGAGAGCTGATTAAGGCTAAACCCAGAGAAGAGTATTTTCCTGTCTATTTTGTTGAGCCATACCACGATAATGAGACAATGTTGGGTTTTGACCTAGCCTCGAATTCTGTCAGTTTGGAAGCTTTGCAATTATCACGAGATAGTGGCAAAGCGATCGCCACCCCACCCATGATATTAATGCATAAAAGCACCCAGCACCAACTAGGATTCCTAATTTTATGGCCAATTTATCGACAGAATACACCTACTAATTCAGTTATATCCCGTCGCCAAAATCTGGAAGGTTTTGCCTCAAGTGCGTTTTTGATTGGAGACGTCGTAGATAGGGCTTTAGAGTATCTACAACCGAGGGGGATTGATGTTTACCTGTTTCACGAATCTGCGCCAACAGAGAAGCGATTGCTCTATACCTATTCATCTAGTACACCCAAAGCATCAAAGGACTTGAAGGAGGAAGACTTTGA
>NZ_JAAHHU010000905.1:0-1978 GCF_010672095.1 Moorena sp. SIO3I6
TCTTTCACCGGCTTCGTAGCGTTTTAGGAATTCATCACGATTCATAGTATGCCCCTTATTTGTTTAACTTTAGATAGTAATCATCCTGATTATAACGTAAAATAAATTATTAGTATTTTTATCAGTTTGGTTAATCATTAATGGTTAATAGTTGTTACAGCCTTTTCAGATCTAGTGAGGTATAATTAAGAGACTATAATTTGAGCCGAGCCAAGAAAGAAGTGAGACCTTATTCTATTGATTTACGTCATAAGATTATCAATGTGTATGAGAATGAACCTATTTCTCAACGGCAGTTAGCCAAACGGTTTGGAGTGGCTTTGAGTTTTATTCAAAAATTACTGAAACAATATCGAGAGACGGGCTCTATCGCTCCTAAAGTTCGGACAAAGCAAACTCCAACGAAACTCAATGATGAACAACTGGCAGTACTGGGTAGTCTGGTAGAAAAGCATAACGACGCCACCTTGGAAGAACTAAAAGAGCTACTAGCAGCATGATTCGGGAGTCCAGATCAGCCGCTCCACAGTATATAATATGTTGAAAAAGCTTAAGTTTACCTTAAAAAAAAACCTTTCATGCGGAGAAAAAAGAGAGTGCTCGAGTGCAAATTAAGCGAGTAGAGTTTTGGCAGTTAGTTCAAGGGTTTCTGGCGAAAAACCTGATATTTATAGATGATAATGGTGTGAATCTGGGGATGACTCGGTTACGAGCCCGCTCTCTAAAAGGAGAAAGAGCTCATGGAAAACGTCCTCACCACCGAGGAAAAAATGTCTCTGTGATTGGAGCTATAGGGTTTAAAGAAATCCTTGCTAAAGCCGAGGTGATGGGAGCAGTGGATAGATTAACCTTTGAAGCATTTATTGCCTGTAAATTAGTTCCCAAACTTTGGAATGAAGCTGTTGTCATTATGGATAATTGCTCAATTCACTTGTTCGCGTAGCGTGGCCTTTTGGCCAGCAAAAATATCGAAGAATTAATTACGGCAGCAGGGGCTCGTCTAATTTATTTGCCACCCTATTCACCAGACTTTTCGCCGATTGAGCATCTTTGGTCAAAGATTAAATCGATACTACGGTCAATTGGAGCGAGGAATTATCCGTTCCTTGGTGGATGCAATTGATGAAGCTTTTGAGCAAGTCTCTCTGAAAGATATTAAAAATTGGTTTACCCATTGCTGTTATTGTACATCATTAGACTAAAACAGGCTGTAGTACTTAATGCTATCAAGCCTAATATAAAGTGGCCTCATGCCTAATCGTTAATGTTCCAATCAGCAATCACATCTCTTACCCCAGGGGTTTGATGAAATTGCTCTCAACTCCATAAAATCGACGTAGTCATAACGAGTTTGGGTTATTTTGGCAGAACAGAAAAAGAAAGGTTAGCTTAGTTTTATATCGACTTCCTTTGCTGTTAGGTTACAAAATAGTTGATTGTTGGTTAGGCTTTAGGGATAAACCATGAACTATAGCAATCGTAGATGAATCGTGAGATTTCCTGATCCGAAGCTCCCTTGGTAACACAATTTTGCTCACAACTGACTTGGGATTTATATAGGCACAATACTGTATCTAAGTACCTGAACATAAATGCTGTTAACTGTGTTGAAACCCTTAACGTTGCTCAACCCCTTTATGTTATTAGTTCGCCGTTCCCTATTCCCTTATCTTATCAGTCAACTTTAATTGTGTCTGACTACTTACAACCGATTAAGGCAACTTAGTAATCTAGTTAGATTAGACCGAGACTATGACTACAACTGAGCGTAAAACAGATAAGAAAATGGAAGGGCCTAGGACAACTAGTGAAGTTATTCGCATCAAGCCCCAACAGTTTATTCATGTTCTAGATAACAACACCGGTGTTACCCGACTGGAGGTTGGTCCTCAAACCATTACCCTTCGGGATCACGAGCGGCTGATCTTAAAACCTGAACCGATGATTATTGTGCCGCCTCGATATTATTGTGTGGTGA
>NZ_JAAHHU010000906.1:0-1977 GCF_010672095.1 Moorena sp. SIO3I6
TGTAAGCCCTCACTTTCCGCTTCTGCTACCATCCTTTTGAGGAAGTTTCGGGGACAATACGGCCATGGGCTACCATTGTTGACCATATCCCCAAACACACGGGCATGACCAGGAGCATAGGGTAAGGAGGTTAAGGTTTCCCAATCCGGTACTAAGCGGATTTCACCGATAGGTCCCAAGCCACTGCCTGGGACTGGGACATCATACATCACCGGTAGAGCTTGCTGGGCTGCTGAAATGCCCACACCGTGTTTGAGGTAGTCTGGTAAGGTTTTCCGGTGGACTGCTTTACCACGGATTATGTTAGCATTGTCGCACCAAAGGATACGCACAAATCGAATACCTAGTTGATCTATAGTTTTCAGGATTTTATTATTCATTCACATACGCCTTTTTTTTAAATTCTTAGTTTTTGTGGTGTTTAACTAGTAGCAAATATCCTCTCCAAAATCTAGATTCAGTATATAATAATTAATGGTAAATTGTTACTATTGTTAATAGTTAATGGTTACAGTAATTAAGCAGAAATCGGGTTTCTTAATATAATTACTGGATTTCAGCCTTTGATTTATAACCAGTTTGACTCCGTGGGTGGAACGGGCATCTTGCCCGTTTTATTTCCAGACTGGCGGTCTCAACAGTGGCGAAAAGGTAGAAAATGAGGGCTCGCCCGTCTTCTGTGCGCACCCTACGCACTACTGATAATGAGGTGCATTGATGACATAGCACTTTCTGACCCCTCATCCTACTAATACCACTATTACCCATCATCCCCCTATTCTTGACCTCCTCACTACCAAGATCAAGACTTATCGGTCAGGGATAAGGCTGAGATGGGAATCCTCAAACTGTTATCTTGGAATGTGTTAACTTGTCCATCCTGGAACGACTGAAGACTATGACACGAAACATTATCCGTACCCCCAATGCCCCAGCACCCGTAGGACCATACAATCAAGCGATCGCAGTCAGCGGTCAAATGATTTTTGTAGCTGGTCAAATTCCCCTTGACCCTAGCACCGGTGAGATTGTTGGTGCTAATGATGTCGCCAAGCAGACAGAACAGGTAATGGCTAATGTTGAAGCTATCTTAGTCGCTGCTGGAGCTAAAATCCCGGACATAGTCAAAACCACGGTATTTCTGGCAGATATGAATGATTTTGCGACAGTAAATCAGATCTATGCCAAATACTTTAACGAGGAAGACGCTCCAGCTCGTGCCTGTGTTGAGGTTTCCCGACTACCTAAGGATGTTTTAGTCGAAATTGAATGCATTGCTGTGATCTAGTCTTGTGGAAGCTGCTAGGGTTTTAGCTGACTGCAAATAGCTAACTGATTACGAAGGAGCTGGGGGGGCGACAAGGGACCCAAAGTAATTGCCAGCTCTAAGTTTAAGGTCACTATGATCCCAAACTTATGATCCCAAACTAGATATAGACAGTCATGAGCATATTTTCAATTACTGAAAACTCAATACCTGATTCTTTCATCCAAGTGGTCGAAAAATCGGGTTTATTTATAAGTTTGGTAACTGAATTCACTAAATCCAAACCAGATAATAATTATAGCTGAACTATCACCCCGTTATGGAGTCCGGTTGAATAGTTATAATTCTCTGGGTATAATTCTTGGGTGTTCGTTACTTGTTACTTGAAAATTTAAAATTGGCAAGTAACAAGTAACAAGTAAAATGCAACATGTATGCTTAACTTGAAAGACTAGTACTTGAGTCCCCGTTTTTGATAACGATACTTAGCCACAATCGGATAAACTACATTACGGAGCCGGTTGAGAGCTCCGACAGGACGATGAACTACTAAGCCATTCCACGGGGAAAATCGCAGGTTTTCAGCAGAGTCGTATTGTTTGTCAAAATCGATGATCTGATGCTTGACTGTAAGGCGACCAACCGTAAAAAATGGTGATTTCTTCTCACTCCAACGAATTGTGACATCATCGATGGACATTTTCGGGTTG
>NZ_JAAHHU010000907.1:0-1976 GCF_010672095.1 Moorena sp. SIO3I6
TGGAATTTCTGGCCGCAGAGTGAATCGGGAATCGGGAATCGGGAATCGGGAATCGGGAATCGGGAACATTATCAAAGAGTTGACATCTCCCCCGGCTAAAGCACGGGGGATTCTAAAAGGTTGTTACGCGGGAGGGTGAACCCGTCCCGCTCCACCTCTATAACGATATGATTTAGACAAGTGACTGAATAAATCGTATCGGTGTGGGACTGTCAAAGATCCCCTAGACACCTTGGCCAAGTTAAATGGCTGTGTGTTTACTTTTCTTAGGATGTTGGCAGCGCCGTTTGAATCGGCGTTGATCAACTTTCCTGAAGCAATCTGGTAAAGTCCGCGTCTTACTCGTTTGCCTGATGGTTTCCAGCACTCGGGTTTTTCACCGTATTTTGGCAAAGAATCACCATCCAAAAAAGACGCTTTACTGGTGTAGGACTCTTCCGTGACTATCAACTTAATGCCATACTCTAGACATAGATGCTTTAACCTTTCTATGAGCCTTTTAGTGGGAATAACGACAAACTTTTGATTCCCTTTCTTCCCCATATTGGAACAGATTTTCTGTCCTTCGTTCCAACCTATAACAAGATTACCAATCCTGTCGTTTAAGCAGCGGTTGACAATGAAACGGGCAGCCTTATTTACCGCGTCCCGCATCTGATTGTTTCGCTTTAATTGAATCCGGTCTAAAATTGAATCCCAGTATTTTTCTGGCTTACCGGACTTGTGTTTAGCAACTAGTCGAGCATATCCCTGATTCATCGCCTTGAGTTTTTTGCCATCTATAATGAAGCTTTTCCCAAGGGTGGAAACACAAGTCAGCCAGTTATCTCCCCCATGATCTATCCCCATGGCCTGGGAGTAGTCTAGATCGGAATTAGTATCTTCTATTGGCTTCTTTCCGTCATCTATCACCCAATCTATCCACAATTGACCGTAACTTGGGCGAATCGTTACCTCTTTCACCCAATCCGGGTCTATAAATTCTGGAGGAGTCAACGTTATCTGAGTAAGCAGTTCTGGCTTACTTTCCTTGCTAACAGAAGGGTAAAACAGTCCTTGTTTGTAAGTGAGAGCTTGTTTTGGGAAGGTGACGGCAGCGAATCCTCCTGATTTGCGGTACCGAGGAAACCTAGGTCTATCAACTTCTCCTTTGTAATATAGCCCCACTAGCTGGTTGTAACTTTTAATTGCTTCCCCTACTGCCTTTAAGGTTTGTTGAGCAGATTGAGCCGCCATCGCCCTATAGTGAGGCGACATTTTTAAGGCTTTATCTATCTCGGGGTATTTAACCCCACATTTATAGGTTTTCCAACCTGCCTTTAATTCATCCTTTTTCCAATAAGTAGTGTAAGCTTCTTGCTCTTCTAACCATTGATAATGTTTCTGTTTTGAGTAATAAACAGCGCAATTAAACAGGCTATTAGACTGCTTACACTGAAATTCCCAAAAAGCTCTTTCCTCATCCGAAAAGACAGCTTTTATTGGTATAATTCTATACATTTTGACAACATCGACCTGTTTGTTATCATGTATTTAGTCTATGCGCATACTCCAAGAATGTCAAGTCAAACTCAGAAAAAGTCAAAGAAAAAGATGAAAGGGATCCCTGTCCTTTACGATGAACTAAAAAGACCACACAATGTCATGTTTACAGACAGTGTGTGGAAGTGGTTACAGTTATCAGCTAAAGAGTCTGGAACTAGTGTTGGGGAGTTTATAGAGCGCTGGGCTAGAAGTCAAATTGAGGACACGACTGGATAAATCCAGTCTCTCTTTTTCATCCCCCGGCTAAAAGCACGGGGGTTCTCAAATTTCAGGAAGTTTTGATAGGATATGATATACCGATAATTCCTCCCCACCCGTCGCAGGGATGGGGATTCCCAGGCACAGCCGTGGGCGACTGTTATCGACCTGGGCGTGACTTTCCCGCGCACCGAACGCGCCCCGCGTGGCCTATGGCCAGGGTAGCTGAGTAG
>NZ_JAAHHU010000908.1:0-1974 GCF_010672095.1 Moorena sp. SIO3I6
ATGCTAGCAAAAGGCAAAAGGCATGCTAGCAATAGATGTAGGGTGGGCAGTGCTTATTAAAACCATTGTGAGGGTTTAAATTGTTATGATGCACTGCCCACCAGACCAGCAAATAGATGTAGGGTGGGCAGTGCTTATCAAACCAATTGTGAGCTTTTCAATGGCTATGATGCACTGCCCACCAGACCAGCAATAGATGTAGGGTGGGCAGTATATATTAAGGCAAAAGGCATGCTAGCAAAAGGCAAAAGGCATGCTAGCAATAGATGTAGGGTGGGCAGTGCTGATCAAACCAATTGTCAGCTTTTGAATTGGTATGATGCACTGCCCACCAGACCAGCCATAGATGTAGCGTGGGCAGTGCTTATTAAGGCAAAAGGCATGCTAGCAAAAGGCAATAGATGTAGGGTGGGCAGTGCTTACCAAAACCATTGTCAGCTTTTCCATGGGTATGATGCACTGCCCACCGGAGGACTAATTGTCTTAAAAATATAGAAAATAACTCATATTTTCTAGTTGATTTGAGGTCGGTGGGCAGTGGTTCTCAACTCTATTACAACCTGATAGTATCCGTCTTATCCACTGCCCACCCTACGATTAATTTTCTTACTTGCCCTTGGGCAGTTCGCCCAGCGTCGGGCTTTGCCCGAATCGGAAAACGTAAGGAATCAGGGATCAGCTGATCCCTGATTCCTTACCAAAACTAGAGGGTTTAAAGGTTAAATCTTGGCTTTAGACCCCTCTAAGTTGTAACCAGCTGTCTTGACGGGGTTGTCTCTGCGTTAGAGTCTTCTAAATCTTCTTTTTACTTTTTGTGATCAGGAGGATGATTGTAAATAAACTTGTCAATTGCATCCCGAACGGCAATATCCTTGTCATTATCAGCGTTTTTATAATCAACTGTTCCGTATTCTAAATAGCACTCAGCAGCAAATTTTAGTTCTTTAAAAGCTTCATAGTTGTCAATATTTTCATTAACTTTTTCCTTTTTTTTATCCCTAATATTCTCAAAAAATAGATTATATTGATGAATGTATTTATTAATTTTTTTTAAAAGGCTTCCATAGTTTTATAAAACAATTTTTTTATTTCATATACGTGTTTATTTCGAAATTTAAACGCAAATATTTTTGCCTGCCTATGCCTCTAAACATGCGTAAAGCAATATGCTCTGAATTTTCCGCATCAGGGTCTAAAAACATATCCGGTAGATGGCTTGCCCAACCCAATTGTCCCCATTTATTTACCTCATCATATGTATAAGGACGAGTTGTTGTACCAGTGCCAATGGAGAGAACAGCAATGTCGTCTATTTTAGTTTTATTTTGCTTTCCCTCATCTTTCATCGATATAGCATGGGCGATTGCAGCTAACACTGGGTTATTAGCTGATACCCCACCATCGATATGGGGGCGATATTTTTTCTTAGGATTTTCTTCATCAGGTTTGTATAGGAGTTGGTAAGGTGGAAAAAACGTTGGTGCTGAAGCTGAAGCGGTACAGATTTGCCAAAGTGGAATATCATTCTCAATGTACCATCCACTTGGATCGTTATTCCCAAACCACGTTGTGTTTCGGGTGAAAACGTCATAACTGAGGATTAAGAGTTGTAAGTCCTTGATGTCTCTCATTGTCAAAGGTTTACGCGAGTCCGGATCAACCAAATTTCTTTTCAAAACATTAGCCAATCCTTGCTCTTCCGACTTATCTGGAAACTCGTGGGGATATAATACACCACGCCCAAAAAGTTTACTTAACTCCCGCAATTTTCGCATATAACGTGTACTCTTAATAAAGATATTTTTTCCCTCTTTATTATAGAGCTTAATTAGTTCCCCCGCAGTCATCTTACAGGCAATTCCCGCCGCCAAAATTGATCCAGTGGATGTTCCGGAAATTAAGTCAAAATATTCATGTAATTCCTGACCATATTTCTCTTTTATTGTTTTTTCTATCTCTTGGAGAATTCTTGCG
>NZ_JAAHHU010000909.1:0-1974 GCF_010672095.1 Moorena sp. SIO3I6
TCTAAGTAGGTAGTCTAGACCTAGCGTTGGCTAAGTCTAATCAAACCATACTTAACAGGTTACCCAGTTGGGCAGATTGTTGGATTTCTTTAATTTCTGCTTAATCATTGCTCAGATCCCTATTTCTTTAGGAGGTATAATTACCTGGGCATAAATTACGTCAACTGTGTTAATAAGTGTCAATACATTGAATCCCCTTCTGTTACCAATTACTGGAGCATAAGTTTCCTTCTGTTAACAGTTAATTTTACTTTTATTATACTACTTATTCCCTAATTTTTTTGGTCAGGCTAAGCGGTAATATGCTAATCATTCATATGGCAAAAAAATTGTGTACCTCATTACATAAAAAAAACGCTATACAAGATATTATTATTTTTTTATATTTTAGTTATGCTAATTGCTTGTAATTTATAGTTATATAAGTTATAATCAATATAGCACGGAAAGATAGTGCGATGCCATGCAACTCGGATACGTTTACAAATTAAAGCCAAACTCTCAACAAGAAGCCACTATGATGCAATGGCTAGATATGTTAATGGCTCAGTACAACTACTTGCTGAGAGATAGGAATGATTCTTATGAACAAGTTAGATCTCCAAAAATGGGGAATTACTGCGATTTAAGGAGTCATGGACAAGCGTGTCCGTTGACTTGCTCGGTAAGTAAATCAAGCTCCCTTGGTTATCCATGGAAAAAGAGCCAGAAAAATCCTAGACGTAGCCCCTACGAGATTCAAAGCTCAACCCTACCTATTCTTAAGAAGCAACGGCCTTGGTACAAAAAAATTCACTCAACTGTTCTACAACAAATGTTAAGACAGTTGGATGTTGCTTTCTCAAAATTTTTTAAAGGGGAAGCAAGGTATCCAAAGCCTAAAAGGCGTTCTCGTTACCGGAGTTTTAAGTATGCCCCAGGTCAAGTAAAACTAGACAACAATCGAATCTATTTACCTGGAATCGGCTGGATGGGCTTTTACAATTCCCGTCCTATTCCAGATGGCTTTGCGATCAAGTCTGTTACTGTGCGCAAAAAGTCTCGGGGTTGGTTTGTCAGTATTCAGATTGAGGATAAATCAGTTCCGTTGCCTCCAGTAAAAACAGTCAACGAGATCAGACCAAATCACGTTAAAGGGTGTGACTTGGGAATCAGGAAACTTGTTAGTACTTCTGACGGGCAAACTATCGCAAATCCAGCTAATACCAACAAGTTTAAGTGCCAAGCAAGACGTTTAAAACTCAGACAAAGAGCAGCGAGTCGAAAGAAGAAAGGATCGAATAATCGTAAAAAATCATTCGGCAGGGTTGCCTCGTTGCACGAAAAGTTAGCCAATAAGCGTTCTGCGTATCACTGGGAAGTTGCTAAACAGTTGACCGATGGCACAGATGCTCTGGTTTTTGAAGATCTGAATATTAAGGGAATGAAGTCTCGTTGCAAACCTAAGCCTAATGAAAGTGGTGGTTATGATCGCAACGGACAATCCGCTAAAAGAGGGTTGAATCGTGTAATAGCTGATGCTGCCTGGGGAGAGCTGGTGAGAAAGGTAGAAGTCGTGGCTGCAAAGTCAGGCATACCAGTCATCAAAGTTAACCCAAGACATACATCTCAGGAATGCCCGAAATGTCATTACATTAGTGCAGACAATCGAGATGGTGAAAAGTTTGTCTGTACTGAATGTGGATATCACGATGATGCTGATTTAAATGGTGGAGTAAACATCAGGAATAGGGGTCTAAAGCAACTGGGAATTGACCCCATCCAGCTACCCTCGGAACGAGGGAAAGTTACGCCCATGGAGATAACAACCTAATTGGTTGTGCCTGGGAATCCCCATCCCTCTTCAGGGTGGGGAGGTTCAAATGATAGCCCATCCTAAGGATGCCCATAAATACGGTGAACTTAAGCGAGAACTTGCTAAGAAATATCCAGACAATATTGAATCGTATATGGATGGAAAAGATGGGTTTATCA
>NZ_JAAHHU010000091.1:0-26488 GCF_010672095.1 Moorena sp. SIO3I6
GGTGAACCTGGCCTGAAAACTCTCTGGCGAGGGCAAACGACCTTCTACCATTTGTTTGAAGGTTCACAACTTGCTTCTACATCCTAGTCTCTATCACCGTTTCGACTACTTTTGCCTAATGGATAGCCTTTTTTAAGGGGGGCTGGGGGGGATCATAATCTTGCGGAAAACTTTGAAAACACGCCCTAGGGAAGAAAGAAGAGGAAAGTTGGACGTGGGAAAAAATTCTGTTTAGCTCATTACTATGAGGATTGCTATAGTCGATTCCCGATTCCCGATTCCCGATTCCCGATTCCCGACTCCCGATTCCCGATTCCCGATTCCCGATTCCCGACTCCCGATTCCCGATTCCCGACTCCCTCGTTCTATAAAAAACATTCATCACATCTATTTTTAATAGTTGCTGCCCAACCAATAGGGGATTCTTCGGCATAAAATATAGCAGCGGGCAAGTGACCTTTAGGAGCGTCTAAACTAAAGGTTAAGTGAGAATAAGAATGCCAAGAATCGGCATCACCTTTGCGCCATCCTACTAGATCGGCGAATTGATTATAATCTTGACTAACTTGCTGCCACAGTTGAGACTGTACTCTAAATCCAAAATGACCTTGACTATAGTGCTCCCAAAGCTGATTAAGTGTTAGCAAATCGTCGCAGGGAAACTGTAGTAGGTCTGATTCTCTGAGATAATTCAACCCTTGAAGCCATTCTTGGTCTTTTTTACTAGCGTTTTGCTGTTGTCTAAGGGTTTTAGCTATGGATAATACAATTTTTTGGGTTTCCACATCAGCAGCTTTCCAATGCACTTCCATCAATAAGGTCTTAAGGTTTGTGTAGTCTATTTTTAGATTAGTCATAAGTTTAAGGAGTAGGGAGTAGGGAGTAGGGAGTAGGGAGTAGGGAGTAGGGAGTGGGGAGTAGGGAATCGGGAATCGGGAGTCGGGAGTCGGGAGTCGGGAATAGTAGGAAATAAAACCTAGGATTTTTTGATGTTATGATAACTCAGAATTGGGTTTCATGATCTAATTTAAAACTGGATCTAGTAATAAAATTACCAAATTACCCACACTTTCCACCCTCCGCACACTTCCCCTTGAATTTTCAATATTTTGATTTTTTTTAAAGTTTAATTTTATTTTTGATAAAAAAAAAAAGCGAATCAATCAAATAGCAACGCATAACTTTATATATCGTTTTGTTAGATGCAAATATCTTAATATTTAGCAATATTAATACTTATTAATTACACAAATTTGCCCCCGATTCCCGATTCCCGATTCCCGACTCCCGACTCCCGATTCCCTTTACTAAACATTTACATAATTCAGAGTTTAATGAATTTTCCTTAAATGTTCTAAAGCTTGCTGGATTTATATATAAAATACCCCTGGCAATAAAAATCAGCCATCACCTTGAAATAGATAACTACAGTTGTAAGCTATCAGCTAATGCTTACTTTAAAACTTTACTGAGAGAAAATAATCATGACTAGTAAACTAGCGATCGCATTGATCGCAATTAGCGTTTTCGATCTTTCCGCAAAAGGGGTTAGTGCTGCGTCGATTACCCCGATCAACCTTGACGATCTTACCCTGGGAGCAACCATCACAGGACCAGTGGGTCCGACAGTAGATGCATCCCTGATCAATGGTGACGGAAACAGCCTGGGGGACTTGACCAGTAGCGTTTCTTGTCCTGTTGGTTTTCTAACTTGTGTGCCGCCCCAAAATCCAGCGGGAACCATCTACACTTATATACACAAAGTTACCCCTGGTGTAGACTTTCCTAACGATCCCCCCTTCCCTCAACCGGATGGTTTACTTCGGTTTGATGATGTCAATCAGTTCGGGTTGGAGTTCAAAGCTGAAGGCTTTACAGGAGTTGCGGGCTATAGCTTTGGGGAAGCGAAGCAGGCACTGGGTTCGAGTGGGGAGTTTTCCATAAAGCTTGATCAAGATGGCAGTCTAGTTTGGAGTGTTGTCGGTGGATCAGATTGGAGTACTAATTCCGACACTCCAGAAACCATCTCCTTCTTTTGGCAAACCACACAACCCCCCATTGGTCCATTTGGGAGGTTCACGGCTAAGAATGATACCCAATCCGGGACAGGTAATGGTCCACTGCCTCTGGCAGTGCCAGTGCCTGAACCGATGTCGTCTCAGGGTCTACTGGCTCTGGGCTTTCTGGGCTTAGGATTAGTGGTTAAGAGAAGTATCGGTTCTAGTCTGTTTTAAGGGAACTAGGGAGTAGGGAGTAGGGAGTAGGGAGTCGGGAGGGTGGGAAGTTGCTAGTGGTGGGTTAGGGATGGGTTTGCTTTTGAGCCTCTTCGCGCTTGCAACAGCCGGTCCCGTAACGCACCACCCATCCGAATAGTTTTTGACGTTGCGTCAGTCTTTGAATGAATAGGAGTAGAGTGGGCATCCTGCCCGCGCGAAAATAAGCATGAAACTGGCAAGATGCCAGTTCTACACAAGATGCCAGTTCTACGCAAGATGCCAGTTCCACGCCTGATGCCCATTCTACGGCAAGATGCCTATTCCACCTCACTCTTAAAATCATTCCATTATTAAGCAACGCCTAGTTTTTGGTGTTATGATCAAGCCATGGGATCCGGCCAAAAATTCCTATAGCAATTCTCTTTCCCATGAGGTACAAAGTGATCCCCCGTTGGTCCCCCTTTTTAAGGGGGACTTTGACCTTGATAAGCGTACCTCATAAATGCAATAAACGCTATATATATTCTTGCTAATTTTGGAGATAGAGAAATGCTTTGTATTCCTATCCAACATTAGCTTTTAAACCAGGAGAGAGCAATGCTTCAAAGTTATGAAGCTATTATCGAAAATGGTCAACTTCAATGGTTAACAGATGCACCAAAAGTATCCAAAGCTCGTGTAATTGTGACAATTCTTTCGGATAGTGAACCAAAAGTATTGCGCCGGACTCCCTCAGCTTCCATTGCCGGTAAAGGTAGAACTTTGGGAGATTTGGTCACTTCCCTCGTTGAGGAAGAGGATTGGGATGGAATTATCAATTGGAGATCAAAAGATTTTACTAAATAGCTTGTAGGGTGGGCAAAAACCGTTTAGTTCTTTTGATAATTCTAGATCCTATAATTTTCCCACCCTACTTAATAGGCAAAAACTTTTGACTTCTGACTTCTAACTTCTGACTTGCGCGTAGCGCTATATCATTGGTTATTCCGCAACCAATTCGACAAATCTACGGAGCTGGTAAAATCTGCCATAGCAACTCCTAAACCTTCTAATTGTTCTAGAGATAATTGTTGAATTCCTTCTAGAATTTCTGAGGGTATTGCACCAAGTTTACCTTCCAGTTGACGGGATATCAGTCCCTGCATTAATAATCTCCCTTCTTCCCGGCCTTGTTCGAGAGCTTGACGAATTTCACCTTTGCGGTCTTCCATAAATACTTCTCGTTTGTGTAATTCCTCCAAGTCTTTTCTACTCATATTCGCTTGATTAGCTATGGTTAGCGCCTGAGCAATTTCCGGGATTTCTGATAAGGTATCGGGAATTGCTTCTAAATTTGGGGCTTCCTTCATAAAATATATCCATTTCTCCGATGCCGTTTCTAAGTGTTCTAAAGACCGGGAAAATTTCGGCAGTTCCACAAACACCATGGTTAGGTGTTCGTTTCGGTAGATAAAGTTTTTTTGCTCTTCTTTAAATACAAAACGAGTTAGGTATCGGTCGGTTTCCTCAAACATGGTGAAGTCGGTAATCGTTAAAGCAATCACCGGCTTACGTTTAGAAGACCTTTCCCCAGATTTTAATTGATTGCCATAGGTTTTGGCGAGATTATAGATTACTCGTTCATCAAAAACCGGGACATTTAACACTTGCATTTCAATAATTACCGTGGAGCCGTCATTTAGAATCGCCTTGACATCCAGGTAGGTATCCTTTAATTCCGTAGTATAGCCAGCATTGTATGGGTCAATGATATCTAAATTATTTATCCTAGATTCTCCTTGATATATCAAAGCATTTAGAAAGCTGATCAGAACTTCTTTACTCTCAGAGGAACCAAAGATTTTCTTAAAAGCAAAGTCGGTTTTGGGGCTGATAAATCTCATGGTTAATTATTTATTATTTATAGGTGGGTGGCCTTTGAAATATAAAATCTGACTCAGATCATAATTTTGTCCCTAAATCCGCTAATACTACTATTAATGTTATGATTATTATATACTATAATAGTACAAATATACTTAATGCTATAAAATCGGATATATGGCAATAAAAAACCTTCAGCTATCAGCGGTCAGCTATCAGCCGTCAGCTATAGCAATCCGTGTAGGAATTGATAGAATTCTGATCCGAAGTTCCCTACTCCCTGTTCCCTGTTCCCTGTTCCCTTTGCTCAAACCATTTGTTTAATCTGAGTAAAGTCACACGCAGCCTGTGCCACAAAGCTGACCGCTGACCGCTGACCGCTGACCGCTGACCGCTGACCGCTGACCGCTGATAGCTGACCGCTGACCGCTGTATGCTTACCAAAAAAAGGGGTCTAAAGCCCCGTCCTTCGTTCGACGGCTTTTTTTAAAAAACAATGCCCTTGATAATGTGTACCAGGTGTGCTATTATAAAAGCATAAACAATAGACTTTTAAACTAAATAGATACTATCTAACCATAAGTAGGCAACGTGAAAAATATGTCTCAGATACATATTGCGTAATTTGGTCTAACGACTTAAACGTCTATGAAAAATTTAGATAAAAAAAGTATCTATTTAAGTAAATTTTGAAAAGGTACGGTGGGGCACACCGAAACCTAGGTCATAGACCAAATACGCTTGTGGAGAGGAGACCTCTATTTTTCCTGGCTCCGGCCTGGTTAAACAAGTCACCCCGTTGAAGCAAGAATCCCCGTCCTTCCAGGGCGGGGAGTGTCAACCTAAGGAATTTTAGCTAAAGCTTCGCGAACGACATCAGAACCAACACCAACCAAGCAGGAATTTTCAGTTAGATGACGTTTCCAAGCTCTACTACCTGGTTGCCCTGCAAATAATTGCAGCATATGTCTGGTAATTTTGTTAAGCTTAAAACCCTTGGCTACCCAGTGATCAATATAGGAAAACATAGCTTCGACAACCTGATGGCGAGTTGGGGGTATAAATCTATCGCTATAGATATCACAATCAGCTTTGGCAAACAGATAGGGATTGTCGTAAGCTGCACGCCCAATCATTACCCCATCGACATACTGCCGTTGTTCTTGCACTTGTTCAAGACTAGTGAATCCACCATTAATTTCCACGAATAAGTCAGGTAACTCCTGCTTGAGACGATGGACGTCACTGTAACGTAAGGGTGGGACGTTGCGATTCTCTTTTGGACTCAAACCCTGTAGCCAAGCCTTGCGAGCATGTACAGTAAAATGCTGACAACCGGCATCTGAGACAATGCGAACAAAATTAGCCATGTCTTCATAGCGGTCAAGGTGATCAATACCGATACGGTGCTTGACAGTAACGGGTATGTTCACTACTTTAACCATTGCCTCTACACAGCGTGCTACCTGTTCAGGCTGCGCCATCAAACAAGCTCCAAAATTGCCATTTTGCACTCGACTACTGGGACAACCAACGTTGAGATTAATCTGGTCATAGTCCATAGCTTCAGCAATTCGGGCGCATTCAGCTAAGTCACTGGGAGTGTCACCACCAACTTGTAAGACTAGGGGTTTCTCTTGTGGGGAAAAGCCTAGCAAGCGTTTGCGATCGCCATGAAGAATTGCTGCACTGGTGACCATTTCGGTGTAGAGTAATGTCCGTCGTGTAATCTGGCGCATGAAATAGCGATAGTGGCGGTCAGTGCGATCCATCATTGGCGCAATACTTAAGGGATAACCGCTACTAATAATTTTGGATTCAGTTGGAAGTGATTCGGGTGAAATAGCTGTACTCGGAGCAGTCATGGGTTGAGGCAGTTACTTAGGGAGCAGGGAGCAGGGAGCAGGGAGCAGGGAAGTCGGAAGTGGAAAAACAATCCTGTGTACCTGATAGTTATGCAAACCGCCGTATCCCCAGCCTAGCAATTTAGATTGACCTAATTGATTTCGTTGAGTTTCAATTACTTAAACAATCACGCGCGATAACTTTCACTTGCTGATAATTCAATTTTCCTTGACCATTGCGCGGTAAAGATTCTACCGCCACCCAATCCTTAGGACACTTGAATTTACTCAAATTCCCCTCTACCTTTTGTTGCACCATCGCAACAGAAACCTGATCGGAACTAGGCACAAAAACAGCGGTTACCACTTGACCCCAATAGTCATCGGGTAAGCCAATCACACAAACATCACTGACGAGCCCTGTGCCACGAATTACCTGTTCTACCTCAGCGGGAAACACATTTTCACCACCGGTAATAATTTTGTTACTGCGACGGCCAACAGTATATAAGTAACCCTGTTGATCGAAATAGCCTAAATCGTCCGATTGTAGCGTTTGGAGTCTGTTGGGAAATTTACTTACCTCAGACTCTAGGGCAAGATTTTTGCTAGGGCTATAGTAGCCATGGAATAAGGACTTTGCTTCAATAGTAATCACACCAGTTTGATTAGCCTTGAGAATTTCTCCATTACCATTGCGAATGGTCACCTTAGCATGGGGTAACACCTGACCACAACTATTGTTACCACTGTTACCACTGAGGAAATCCTCAGGTTTAAGGGTGACTACACCAGAAGCGGTTTCGGTCATGCCATAGGTAAGAGCTAAAGGAATATGATACTGTTTTGCTTGTGTTAATAGGGATTCCCAAGCCGGAGCACCGCCTAACAAGACTGTCCGAAAGCGGGATAACCAGTCAGCCGCATCTTGGTTGATGAGCTTGGCTAGTTGAGTCGGTACCAGAGAGATAAAAAATTCTTTGGGATCAATGTCTCGTCCTTCCCCAGCTTTCAAGGCTTTGAAGGGCAAAATTACCATACGTCCGCCTGTAGTAAGCGATCGCATAAACTGCATCAAACCACTGACATGATAAAGAGGCAAGACACAAAAGGAATTCACTGGCTTGTTCCCAAAATACTGATGAAACCCTGCTACTGATGCCATTAAGGTTTCCCAAGTGTGAATCGCAAAGCGGATTTTGCCAGATGAGCCCCCTGTAGGAATCATAATGAGTGCTGAGGGCGGATTATTGATTATTGAATATTGATTATTGAGTGTTGAGTGTTTATTATTGAGTGTTGATGGCTCAATGATACTGGCTAATTCTCCGATAATTAGATCGGGATGGATTTGGTTAAGGACTTGTTGCCATTCTGGTTTTACCCAGTAGGGATTCCCTAAGAATACATGACAATTACTGGAAACAGCAGCTAGGAAAGCGGCGATAAATTTAAGAGGACTTTGCTCTACTAAAAGAATTTTCGGTGCTTTTTCCTGGGAAAGTTGGGAGAATTGCTGACAGTATTGCTCAATGAGTTGGTTAAGTTGCTGACTGTCATAGCCAATCAGCCATTGTTCACCAGAACGTTGTTGGACATAGCTTAGGGGCTGCTGGACGTATGAATCTTGCCGATATTTGCTCTTTAAAGCTTCAACCATCTAACCAAATAACCTTAACACCCAATAACTTTAAACATTCCAACCTTCAATCATCTAACCAAATAACCCAATAACCAAATAACCCAATAACCTAAAAACCCAATAACCTAAAAACCATCAAACCTTCAACCATCAAACCTTCAACCATCAAACCTTCAACCATCAAACCTTCAACCATCAAACCTTCAACCATCAAACCTTCAACCATCAAACCTTCAACCATCAAACCTTCAACCATCAAACCTTCAACATTCCAACCTTCAACATTCCAACCTTCAACATTCCAACCTTCAACCTTCATTAAACCAATGGTTGACACCAAAACCTACAGCGCGCTTGAAGTCAGAGAGTTCTGCTGCTAGCTGGAGAACCGCTTGTTGACCAATGGTAGTTTCCAAGGCGGATGAAAAAACGGTATCAATCGGATAGGTGTCGCAAAACTGCCGTAGTCGTTTCCGAGAACCTGCGATCGCAGCTTTAATCACAAAAATTCCTCGCCATCCCCGCTGGTAACACTGTTCAAGTTGGTCAAGGGTTGCCACAGATTCATCCAATGCGATCGCAGTGGAATAGTTGTGGCTCATCTCCAACATCACATCGAACTGCTCTGGAGGTAGGGGCTGTTCGATAAACTCAACCGCTCCAATGGTGTCACATACCATCAGCCACTGCTCAGCTTCTTGTTTAGTCAATCCCCCATTGGCATCCAAACGCAATTGGCCAGAAGCAGGTATTGCTTCAACCAACTCCTGAACTATCTTGACTTCATCCTCAATCGGAGCAATACCAATTTTCCATTTAAAGCTTCGGTATCCCTGATTCCAGGGAGCTTCCCAGGACTGTTTTGCTGCGTCATAACTCGGCAACAAGTAACTGTAGTGTTGTTTGCTTGGTTCAAAGTCCTTTGTAGAAAGTCCTTTGCCCATCACTAGCTCCCAAGCCGATTCAAACCCAAATTGACAGCAAGGGAGTTCAGCAGGAATGGCGAAAATCTCCTCTGTAGTAATCTCCTGAGGTAATTGCTCGCAAAAATTAAAGGCTTGTTCCAGAGTTTCCGAACCAAACCAAGGGATAGGAGCAATTTCACCCCAGCCAATGTTCCCTATTTCATCACTAAGGCTAAGAATGATACCTTCTCTGACTGTCCATTGGCCATGACTGGTAGACAACGGATGTTTAAAGGGACGCTGGTATGGGTGAAACTTGAACTGATAGTTGGTCATTTATTACAGCGGTTTGCAATTGGGTGAGGTACAAATTCCTGGGTTTTAGGGAACAGGGAACAGCTAACAGGGAACAGGTAAGAGGGAATAGGTAAAAAATCCTGTGTACCTAATAGTTATGAAAAACGCTGTAATTGCTAATTGCTATTGCGCTGCATCCCGATTCCCGATTCCCGATTCCCGATTCCCGATTCCCTATTCAACACTTCTAGGTTTAGTTAATACCAATACTCCTAAGGTTCCGCCAACAATCGGGTAGTGAGTTGCACGAAAACCTACTTGCCGTGCTAAAGATTCTTGCTCCGGACCACGGGGGAATCGCTGTACACTCGGCCAGATATAGGCATACTCTTCCTCAAGTCCTTGATCACGGGCTAGGGGAACAACAATAGTTTCCATATACCACTGTTGAAACTGTCGAAACAGAGCCTGAGACGGTAAGTGAAAGTCAAGAATTGCTGCTTTAGCCCCTGGTTTAAGAATACGGTAAATTTCCTTTAGGCTCTTGGGGATATCTACGACATTACGTAATCCATATCCCATAGTTGCTCCGTCAAAGGTATTGTCAGCAAATGGTAAATCTAAAACATCCGCCTCTACCCAGTCAATCTGTGGTTCAGAGGATTTTTGTTTTGCGATCGCTAACATCTGGGGAGCAAAATCTACTCCATACACCTTTCCTAGAGTGCCTACTCTCTCGGCTAATAGTCGAGTCAGGTCTCCACTGCCACAACACAGGTCAACACAGGTATCTCCTGGCTTAGGCTCAGCCCATTTAACCGTCATCAGCTTCCAAATTCGATGCTGACCCCAACTGATCCAGTCATTAAGCTGGTCATAGTTAGAAGAGATGTTATCAAAAATTCCCTGAATCTCCTGGGATTGGTTTGACATGATTCGTTCAATTAAGGTTAATTAAGGTTAATTACGAAACCGACACCCAACAAGAGTCCACTCCAAAAATGTAGCGCTACGGCAATAAACTTACAATTACTCACCTTTTCCGGTTGGTTGTGATGAGCGTTAACATGGCGGCAAAGCTTGATAGCAAAAGGCAATCCTACCAAACTGAGTAATGTCGATATGGGGAATAGCCCCATGATCACAAACCCAGCAGTAGCAGCAAATAGGCTACCACAAATCCAGGGCAACAGTTTAGCACCCCTTTTGGTGCCAAGGCGAACAATAGGCGATCGCTTCCCAGCTGCTATATCATCCTTTACTTGGTGAAAATGGGAGCAAAATAGAATTAACATAGTCGCCAGACCCACAATTATCGATGCCGCCAGGTTAGTGACAGACCAACTCTGGGTTTGACTGTAGTAGGCAGCTGACATGCCTAACGGACCAAAGCTCAAAAAGACCAGAATCTCTCCTAGACCTTGGTAGCCCAGGCGAAAGGGAGGTCCTTGGTACATATAGCCAAGGCTGCAGCATAGGAGTACTAACGCCATCACTGTTAAGTCTTGCTGCCACCAGCAGATCAGTAGCATACCAAGGATACCCAGTCCTAAACACAGGTTCCCTAGCCAAAAAATTAACGATTTGTTTCCCGTCAGGTTGACTATCGAGTGAGCTTTGTTTTTATCAATCCCAGTCTCAGAGTCAAACACATCGTTACTCAGATTCTCCCAAGCCAGAATCAGAATCGAAGCACTGACAAATGTCAAAAATATCGTCCAATTGAAGTGATTGGTCTCAAACCATGCCACAGCAGCTGCCACCCAAACATACATAATTGCCACGCTATACATGGGGGGCTTGATTGCTGCTAGCCACAATTTCCGTTTGGAGTTAGGAGCTTTAATTGTGTTTGTTGTCATAATAGTCACGGAATATGAATGCAAGTCGTGCTAGGCTCACCGTCAAACCATCAACCAATACTGCTGGGACTCTTCAAGCCTTGGGTAAATGGTCTTCAACGGTGTTAAGGGGCAGCAATAGCAGAATACCATTAATCCCAATCAAGGTCGTGAATTGATAATACGTCAATTTATGTAAATTATATTGACAAAATCTTAACTAAAGTGATAAAAAAACTACTATTACTATAGGACTTACGCAAAACTGAACCCCAAACTCTATAAGTAGTAGGGTGCGTTAATAACGCACCCTGTAAGTCTTGTAATCAATCCTAAAAAGTATGACTAAAAAGTATGACCAGTAATGTAAGAGTGCTAGAAAGGGATACTCTAGAGATCAAGTCGAAACAGCCAAGATTTGGACTGCAATCTAAATTGGTAGGCTTAGCCTTGGCAATCAAAAAGTATTTCCCAGAAACTATCAATACCTTAAGCAAAGTTATTGGTAATCGAATCAGACTCTTAGAAAGAGCAGAAATGCTGGCAGATGCCACCAGTTTCCAACGCACTGCAATTATTATGTCAGCTGTGAAACTTGGTGTTTTTGATTATCTGCACAAGCATCCCGGAGTTTCTGCTAATTTAGTAGCCAGGGATTTGAATCTTAATTTGATATCAACTGAGCGATTGCTGAGGGTTTTGGAGAGTCTTGGTTATCTCAAAATTAGCCAAAATAATCATAATCAAGGTTTTGGCTATGTTAATACCCAAATGACTAAGAATTACTTAGTTATAGAAAGTCCAAGTTATTTGGGAGATTATTACAATCTAGTCTCTCAGACATGGTCATCCTGGTTATCATTAAACTTAACTATCCAAACCGGCAGCTCAAATCAGCAGATGGATTTGTTTAATGGTAATGATGAAACCCTTTATGAGTACTATGCATTTGCTAACGAATATCTGAAAGAACCCTCCCGAGAATTGTTCACTAAAATTCCTCTTGATCAGGTTAAGAGAATTATTACTGGCGAAGTGGGTATTACCTTTATATGCAAGCTACTGGAACGCAAGCCTGATGTAGACTTTGTGCTGGCAGGCTTGGAAAATCAAATTGATTTTTTAGATCGACTTTTAAGCAAGTATCCTTTACCTAAATCTCCGGAAGAGATTATTATATCTGCCGAAGGAAACGCTTTGTCTGACCAGTGGGGTGCTAAAGAAGAATATGATATTGTCTTCTTATTTAGAAAATTGTCGTACAGCGATTATGGTAGCCAGTTTATAAAAAAATCTTTTCAGGTTTTAAGACCAAAGGGTATGGTGATTATCCTAGAACCTAGCACTGACAGTTTGGTTCCTTCACCATCATTTTTGCCAGAATTAGAAATAATGGATTTATTGATTGGCGGAGTTAAAGCTCCCTCTCTTTACTCTACCGATAAAATTGTTAACCTCTTAAGAGAAGTAGGCTTCATCAAAACTGAAGTGGTGTCTACCCAAAAGGGCAGCTTTTTATTTGTAGTAGGTTGGAAAAATTAATCAGGGATTATCTATACTGGTATCCCCTTGATTTCCGTCTTGACTAGTGACCCAATAAATGATTAGTCATCCAAAGCAAAATTTTTACTACCAAAACTAGGGCTCATCATTAAAATTAAAAGAATGATGCTGAGCAATTCTAGAGTAAGGGCAATAAAAATTCAACCAAAATGTGATAGCGATGCAGCGCGGTCTTGGGGGTTCCCCCCATGAGCGACTGCATCAAGAATAGAGCAAGGATTATAACCATAGTAAGCCTTGAGCATCAAAATTCTTGCAATATTTTGTCAATAGTTACGATAATACTGCCTATTTATTGATTTTTGCCCTTACCCTGCTTTTCTTAATTGCCAAACATGCTGATAATTGATCATTAGTAACTATAAAGTCTGTGAATTAAATAAGTTATGTAAATACAAGTTAAGAAATATGTAGTAAAGAGCGATCGCGTAGCGTGACCATTCGCGTAGCGTGGCCCAAAGGCCAAGGTCAATCGCGTTTGTGTTGTCGTTCATTGAGGTAAACACTCCTGTAATTCAAGAAAGCCTATATATGTCAGTCATTCCCTGCCCTGCTAAGCTGTTTCATGAGCATAAAGAGTTACATCAGTTTCTACTAGCTTGCCAGAAAAAATCTCAAAAACAAGGTATTGCCAAAATTGCCAGTATTTCTCAAGAAATTCCTCCCCTCGACCCACTGGCGGTTTTTCAGGCAATTCGGGATAGAGCCGCTCCTTTTGCCGCCACCCCCGAGCCCCTACACTTCTATTTTGAAAATAGAAGTAATCAAGAATCAATTGTTGCTATTGATGCGGCTGTTGACCTTAATTTAGCTGGTGAGCAACGGTTCTATAAAGCGCAAAAATTTATCGACTCATGTCTAGCTAACACCATAATTAGTGGTGAAATACAGCAGCGATTGGCTGGACCTCATTTCTTCTGTAGCTTTACGTTTTTTGGTGATCAGCTTAATAGTAACCACCCTTTCCCATCTGCCACTATTTTTCTACCTCGTTGGCAAATTTCACTTTGTCAAAGCCGATGTGTAGTAGTGGCTAATCTTGAAATCAACTCTCAAGTTAATCTGGATTGGCTGGTCGAAAGCCTAGGTCGGCAGTTCAATCTAATCAGCTCTTCTGGTCGTCTGCTCTACTGTTTTACTGGTAAGGCTAACCATCATCAATTTCTCAAGCAAGATTCAAAAAAAGCCAAAGACTTCAAGTTATCGGTTTCATCAGCCTTAAAATCTATCCAAGCCAATCAATTTAGCAAAATTGTCCTTTCCCAAGCCGTGGATGTGGTCTCACCAATACCCTTTAGTCTGGTGGATTCTCTGGACAATTTGCGCCATAACTATCCAGATTGCTATATTTTTTCCATCAGTAACGGCAAAGGCAAAAACTTTATTGGCGCTAGTCCTGAACGTCTGATTAGTATTTACGACCATCAGTTAGAGACGGATGCTTTAGCAGGGTCTGCTCCACGAGGTAAAACCCCAGCTGAAGATGCGGATTTGGCGAACCAATTACTTAGTAGTGAAAAAGAGAGACGTGAACATAACGCAGTGAGTGAATTTATTATCCAACGTCTTTGTCAACTGGGTTTGGAACTGGATTTTTCGCCATCTCCCCAACTGCTGAAACTCTCGAATATTCAGCATTTATGGACTCCGATTAAAGCAGCATTACCAGCTGATGTCAATCCCCTAGATATTATAGCGAAATTGCATCCTACTCCAGCAGTGGCTGGTGTTCCTACCAAAATTGCTTGTGAGCAAATCCGACACTACGAAACCTTTGACCGTTCTCTTTATGCTGCTCCCCTCGGATGGATAGATTATCAAGGTAATAGTGAATTTATCGTTGGGATTCGGTCTGCTTTGATAGCAGGTAATCACGCTCGACTCTACGCTGGTGCTGGAATTGTTGCTGGCTCTGATCCCAATAAAGAACTCGCGGAAATTAACCTGAAGCTAATGGTGCTTCTTAAAGCCTTAGTTTAACCCTGTGTTCATTGGTGGTTGCTGTTGGATAATCAGTTACAATAATTTAGCTATTATGAATTATAACAATTAGTTTTGATAAATGGGATATCAATTTAACTATGAGTTAAGAGGAAACCGAGAGCAACCACGGATTCTTTTTTGCCATGGATTCATGGGTAGCAGCCAGGAATTTGATGAAGCAATATCATTACTCTGTGAGGAATTTTGTTGTCTAGCTGTTGATTTACCTGGTCATGGTAAAACCAAAGTTTTAGGTGGGGATGAGTGCTACACCATGCCAAACACTGCTCACGCCTTAAAGAACTTACTAGAGCAGTTAAACTTTGAACCATGTTTTTTAGTTGGCTATTCTATGGGAGGTCGATTAGCTCTCTACATGACCCTTCATTTCCCCCAATGTTTTAGTAAAGTACTACTCGAATCAGCATCTCCAGGGCTAAAGACTGAAGAAGAACAATTAAAGCGTCGTCAACGAGATTGGCAAATTGCCGAAAAATTGGAAACTGGGGATTTATTGACCTTCTTATCAAATTGGTACAATCAGCCTCTGTTCAGCTCCCTCAAGCAGCACCCTAACTTTGAACAGATGATCAAGATTCGACAACAAAATAACCCTCTGGAATTAGCTAAATCTCTGCGTCATATGAGTACAGGATGCCAACCATCTCTGTGGGAATCACTCCAACATAATCAAGTTCCTTTGCTTTTGCTAGTCGGAGACTATGATCATAAATTTAAATCGATTAACTCAGAAATAGTAACACGTTGTACAGAAGCTAAGTTAAACGTCATTGCTGATTGTGGACATAACATCCATTTTGAGAACGTCAATGAATTTGTTAAAAATGTCAGAGATTTTTTTTAGGGAGTAGGGATTAGCGATTAGGAATTAGGGTAGTCAACCGTCAACTGTCAACAAAACCGAATCAACATTTAAAATAATCAAATAAAATGTTGATTAACCTAATTGAATGCCTATTGATTTTCGCAACACCAATAGCCTCTGGGCTTCCATACTGGTAGAAACCCTACAGCGCTTGGGATTGACCACAGCAATCATCTGTCCAGGGTCACGCTCAACCCCTCTAACTGTTGCGTTTGCTCAACACCCACAGATCGAGGCGATTCCAGTTCTAGATGAACGTTCAGCCAGCTTTTTCGCCTTAGGCATTGCTCGACAATCGGGAAAACCAGTTGTACTGGTTTGTACCTCTGGCACGGCTGGGGCTAATTTCTATCCCGCTGTGATTGAAGCCAGAGAAAGCCGAGTGCCACTATTGGTATTGACTGCTGACCGTCCCCCAGAACTCCAAGATTGTCATTCCGGACAAACCATTGACCAAATCAAATTATACGGCAACTATCCCAACTGGCAAAGTACCCTAGCGGTACCTCAAGCTGATATCAGTATGCTCCGTTATCTACGGCAAACCGTAGTTCATGCTTGGGAGCGAGCCTCCTTTGGCAGCACTCCACTAACACATTTTCCTACCCCTGGTCCAGTACACTTAAATCTACCTTTCCGTGACCCTCTCCCACCTATTCCCGACACAACCACTAACCCATTAAAATCCCAATTACAACCAGAAGAATTCTTCGCTCACTGTCAAGAGCAAGCTGTAACTGACAACCTGCAACCTACAACTTATAACCTGGAACCTGCAACCGGTAAAATCCTAGAACAGTGGCAAGAATCCCAGGAAGGAATTATTATCGCTGGTCCAGCTCAACCCCAAAATCCCAAAGACTATTGTAATGCGATCGCATCCTTGTCCAAAACCTTAAGATGGCCTGTATTAGCAGAAGGGCTCTCACCGGTAAGAAACTATTGCGACCTCAACCGAGATCTAATTTCCACCTATGACTTGATCCTGCGTAATCCACGATTAGCGCAACAGCTAAAACCCACAATGGTTATTCACATCGGTGAACTACCGATTAGCAAAGAACTGCGTGCTTGGTTGGATAAATGTCAACCGCGACGTTGGGTGATTGACCCTAGCCACCACAACCTCGACCCCCTCCATGGCACAACAACTCATCTGCGCATGAGTGTAGAACAACTGGGGATATGGGTAAAGGAGTTGAAGGTTGAAAGGTTGAAGGTTGACGGTTCACCACCGTTGAAGGTTGAAAGGTTGAAGGTTGACGGTTCACCACCGTTGAAGGTTGAAAGGTTGAAGGTTGTTCGCGTTCGCGCAGCGTCGCCTACGGCGAAAGCGTGGCCTTTTGGCCAAGGTTCACCACCGTTGAAGGTTGACGGTTCTAACCTGCAACCAGATAACCTGCAACCAGATAACCTGCAACCAGATAACCTGCAACCTACAACCAATACCAACCTGCAACCAGATAACCTGCAACCAGATAACCTGCAACCAGATAACCTGCAACCAGATAACCTGCAACCTGCAACCAATACCAACCTGCAACCTGCAACCCAACCTTACCTACAAAAGTGGTGTGAGGCTGAAGCGAAGGTCAGGGCAAAGGTTGATCAAACAATGACTAAAATGAGTCAGTTGTTTGAAGGCAAAGCTGCTTGGTTACTGTCCCAATGTCTACCACCGGAAACACCTCTATTTATTGCTAACAGCATGCCAGTCAGAGATGTGGAGTTCTTTTGGAAACCTGGTAACACCAGGATTCGACCTTGGTTTAATCGGGGCGCTAATGGGATTGATGGTACCTTATCAACAGCTTTAGGTATTGCTCATCGTAATCAAAGCAGTGTGATGCTAACGGGTGACTTAGCATTTTTGCATGACACCAATGGTTTCCTAATTAAAAACAAGTTTGTTGGTCATTTAACCATTATCTTAATTAATAACAATGGTGGTGGCATTTTCGAGATGTTGCCCATTGCCAAATTTGACCCACCCTTTGAAGAATTCTTTGCCACACCCCAAGATGTCAATTTTTATCAGTTGTGTCTGAGTTATGGAGTAGAGCACCAGCTGATTCAATCATGGCAGCAGCTGAAGCAACGTTTAAAACCACTTCCTAGCCAAGGCATTAGAGTGTTAGAATTGCCCACTGACCGTAGAAAAGATGCTAGTTGGCGTCAAGATTATTTTCATTATAATTACTACTGATTTGTTTTTAATAACTAACATTAACCATGCGATTTCTTCCGGAAACTTTTGCATGATATAGCGCTTTATCAGCCTCGGATAATAAATTATATGGGGAGGATTTTCCTGTGGTAATAGTACTGGCACACCCTAGGCTGACGGTAACAATGTCACTCACCAGAGAACCAGAATGAGGGATCGCCTTTTTGTAGAGTTTAGTTTCAATGGTTTCTGCTACCTGAATAGCGCCTTGTATATCAGTACTCGGCAACATTACCACAAATTCCTCACCCCCATAGCGAGCCACCATATCCGCTGGACGCTTTGCTGCTTGATCAAGGATTTGAGCAACTTGTTTAAGACACTCATCTCCTGATTGGTGTCCATAAGTGTCATTGTAAAGCTTAAAAAAATCAATGTCACACAAAACTAAAGATAATGGCTTTTCTTCCCGTGCCAGTCGAGACCATTCGTTGTTCAAATATTCGTCAAAGGCTCGGCGGTTGGCAACTTGGGTTAAGCCATCGATAGTAGCCAGGCGTTCCAACTCTTTATTGGCGATTTTTAACTGTTTCATTGTCCAACTTGATTCAATCAAACGATGTACTCTTCGTCGCAAAACTGCCCAGTTAATTGGCTTAGTTATATAATCGGTTGCACCGGCTTCAAACGCTCGTTCTACAGATTCCTCATCATGGAGGGCTGTAATCATTAGTATAGGAGGACATTCGGAACCAAAGTTATCCTTCAATTTAGCACAGCAGGTAAACCCATCAATTATGGGCATTCTGGCATCTAAAAGCACAATGTCTGGCAATTGCTGCTCACAGATATTCAGACATTGCTCACCGTTGCTAGCTTCAATGACTTTATATCCTTCCTTTGTCAAGCTACGACGTAGCACCAAGCGCATGATCTTCTCATCATCAACCACGAGAACCTGAGGAGTTTTATTCTTAAAGTTATTCAAGTCAGTATTATCCATTATTGCTGCTTGAGTCAGTCATGTATTTCTGAACGGTAGCTCTTTGTTATTTTGTCTAGAAATTAAGGGGAATTTTGCTCGGCAATATCTGTTTAATCTAACCTAGGAAAATTAAATCTTCTAAAGATTAGTCTTCCGATCAAGTCGTCACCCCTGAAACTGTTATAGCCGAATCCTTTACCTAAACAGGATTTTGGCTTATTCAATATCAATTAATCTAGACCGACGGACTTGGAAACACTCCTGCATCCAGTGGTAAGGCCACTAATGAGATAAGTTAACCTATTCAACAACAGTCAATTTTTCCCAGGCAGTGCTATTCCTAGTAAAATGAGAGAAACAGCTATCCTGGAAGCCCTATTGTCAAGTACCCACTGAACTAATGGCACTTTCCTCGATCATTCGGACACTAGAGCACTCCCCTCTCACCAGTGAACTACTCACGAAACTAAATCGCCAACAGTATCTATCTCTGAATGGTATTCCCCGTTTGCCAAAGGGATTAGTAGCATCAGCCCTGGCCAAGGCAGACCAACGCCTCCTATTCGTAGTCTGTAGCACCCTAGAAGAAGCAAGTCGCTGGGCAACCCAACTGGAAGCCATGGGTTGGGATACAGTCCACTTATACCCCACCTCAGAAGCATCACCCTATGAACCCTTTGACCCAGAGTCGGAAATGACCTGGGGACAAATGCAAGTATTGGCAGATTTGGTCGAAAGCCTGAAGGTTGACAGGTTGCCAGTTGAAAGTTCTGACTTACAACCTTCGTTGGTTCAACCTTCAACTGATCGGATGGCTATTGTTGCCACTCAAGCAGCACTCCAACCCCACTTGCCCCCTGTCGATGCCTTTAAGCCCTACTGCCTTACCCTTAACCAGGGCATGACTTGGGATGGGAAAAACCTTGATAAAAAGTTAGCACAGCTGGGTTATGAACGGGTTCCCCTAGTGGAAACAGAAGGTCAGTGGAGTCGGCGCGGTGATATTGTAGATGTTTTCCCCGTAGCTTTAGAATTGCCAGTGCGGCTGGAATGGTTCGGGGATGAGTTAGAGCAGTTGCGGGAGTTTGACCCCGCAACCCAGCGTTCCCTGGATAAAATTGACGGCATCGTGCTGACCCCCACGGATTTTGGTCACATTATTAGCCAAGTGCTGAGAACCTCAAAGGCTGAACTAATCCAATCTTATCTCTCACCTCAGGAGCAAGAATCTTTCGAGGGAGGTCAGTCTTTAGAGGGTAGCCGCCGTTTCTTGGGTATTGCCTTTGACCAGCCAGCCTCTCTACTAGATTACCTGCCAGAAAATACTTTAATTGTCATTGATGAACCAGAACAGTGTGCTGCCCATTGCGATCGCTGGGTGGAACATGCCCAAGAACAATTAGAGGAACTGAATCATTCCCTGCCCTGTCTCCATCGTTATTTTGATCATGTTCTAGAGTTGAAGGTTAACCAGTTCCAGGTTGAAGATTCAAACCTTGGCCTTTCGGCCACGCTACGCGAACAACCTACTAACCTTCAACCTACTAACCTTCCACCTACTAACCTTCAACCTACTAACCTTCAACCTACTAACCTTCAACCTACTAACCTTCCACCTACTAACCTTCAACCTAATAACCTTCAACCTACTAACCTTCAACCTAATAACCTTCAACCTACTAACCTTCCACCAATCCTGTATTTGTCAGAATTGGTGGAAGAAACTAGCCAAAATGCCGTTAATCTGGCTAGCCGCTCTGTACCAGTAACACCCCACCAGTTTGCCAAACTAGCGGAAGTACTGCGAGAGCAAAGCGATCGCCGTTTCTCTATTTGGCTGGTTTCTGCCCAACCTAGTCGTTCTGTTGCCCTGCTCCAAGAACATGATTGTCCGGCCCAGTTTGTCCCCAACCCTCGGGATTACCCAGCTATTGAGAAATTAAATCTCCAGAGGACAGCGGTAGCAGTCAAGTATTCGGGCTTAGCAGAACTAGAGGGATTTATCCTCCCTACTTACCGGATCGTGGTGGTAACAGACCGGGAGTTCTTTGGGCAGCATACCTTGGCAACTCCCAGTTATATCCGTAAGCGCCGCCGTGCTGCCTCCCAACAGGTTGACCCCAATAAGCTACGTCCAGGGGATTATGTGGTTCACAAGAATCATGGGATCGGTCAGTTCCTCAAGCTGGAAAAATTAAGCATAAATAATGAAACTCGCGAGTATTTGGTGATCAAGTACGCTGATGGTTTGCTCCGGGTGGCAGCGGATCAGTTGGGGGTACTATCTCGGTTTCGACATACAGGTACCGGTTTGCCTCAACTCCACAAGATGTCCGGTAAAACCTGGGAGAAAACCAAAAATCGTGTCCGTAAAAGTATTAAGAAAGTAGCGGTGGATTTGCTGAAGCTCTATGCCCAGCGAGCACAGCAGTCCGGTTATTGCTTTCCACCGGATTCCCCTTGGCAGCAAGAATTAGAAGATTCTTTCCCCTACCAACCTACTCCTGACCAACTCAAGGCGATACAGGATGTGAAACGGGATTTAGAAAGCGATCGCCCTATGGATCGGTTAGTTTGTGGGGATGTGGGGTTTGGTAAAACAGAAGTGGCAATTCGGGCTATTTTTAAAGCTGTCACCTCTGACAAGCAAGTAGCTTTTCTTGCCCCGACCACTATCCTTACTCAGCAGCATTATCATACCATCAAAGAACGGTTTTCTCCCTACCCGATCAATGTCGGTCTACTCAACCGCTTTCGTACCCCTCAGGAAAAGCGTGATATTCTTCAACGCCTTAAAACTGGGGAGTTAGATGTGGTAGTAGGTACCCATCAGTTACTGGGGAAGAGTGTAACGTTTCGAGAGTTAGGGCTGCTGGTGATAGATGAAGAACAACGGTTTGGTGTCAACCAGAAGGAAAAAATTAAATCTTTCAAAACTCAGGTAGATGTATTGACCCTTAGCGCTACTCCCATTCCCCGTACCCTCTATATGTCCTTATCGGGGGTACGAGAAATGAGTTTAATTACTACACCACCCCCCTTACGGCGTCCCATTAAAACCCACTTATCTCCCTATAAACCAGAAGCTGTCCGCACCGCCATTCGTATGGAACTTGACCGAGGTGGTCAGGTATTCTATGTCGTACCTCGGGTTGAAGGGATTGAAGAAGTTGCTGCGGAACTCAGGGAAATGATCCTTGAGGCCAGAATCGCCATTGCTCACGGTCAGCTCGACCCAGCCGAATTAGAGTCAATTATGCTCACCTTTAGCAACGGTGAGGCAGATATCCTAGTGTGTACTACGATTATTGAATCTGGGCTCGATATTCCTAGAGTCAACACCATTTTGATCGAAGATGCTCACAAATTTGGTCTTGCCCAACTGTACCAATTGCGAGGAAGAGTAGGTCGGGCGGGGATTCAAGCCCACGCTTGGTTACTTTATCCGAACCAGAAGGTACTCTCAGAAGCAGCCAAAAAACGTTTACGAGCAATTCAGGAGTTCACTCAACTCGGGTCAGGTTATCTGTTAGCCACCAGGGATATGGAAATTCGAGGGGTGGGGAATCTCCTAGGTGTAGAACAATCCGGTCAAATGGAAGCCATTGGCTTTGACCTCTACATGGAAATGCTGCAAGAAGCGATCAAGGAAATTCAAGGGCAAGAAATTCCTCAAGTAGATGATACCCAGATTGACCTTCAGATCACAGCCTTTATTCCCGCTGACTATATTCCAGATTTAGACCAAAAAATCAGTGCTTATCGAGCAGTAGCTGCAGCAGGGTCCCAGAAAGAGTTAGCACAGATCGCAGCAGCTTGGAGCGATCGCTATGGTCCAATTCCCTCCGTGGCAGAGCAATTACTGCGGGTGATGGAACTAAAACAGTTAGGGAAGTCTTTGGGATTTGCCCGAATTCGACCTGAGGGTAAACAACACATTATCCTAGAAACCCCCATGGAGGAACCAGCCTGGAAGTTACTCCAAGAGAACCTGCCCCAACATTTGCGATCGCGTTTTGTCTATTCTCCTGGTAAAGTTACAGTTCGTGGTCTAGGTCTAGTCAAGACCAACAAACAGCTAGAGAGCCTGATTGAATGGTTAGGTAAGATGCAAGGGGCACTGCCAGAACCTACTGTGGTTGGGTTACCCCAATCCCCAATCCCTAATTCCTAATTCCTGATGCCTAATCAGTAATTGGTAACTGACAAATGGCTAATTTATAGCATAACTTCCGTTGACTGTTGCTTGTGAACAGTCAACAGTCAACAATCAACAGTCAACCAATTAATTTTATCAAAAGTTCATAGTTTTATTGGTGTTTCTTCTTTTAACCTTTACCAAACCTTTCCCTTGTATTTTTATGCTTGAAATAAGGTAAGCTGTTAGCTTTTTAATAGTGAAAAAACCATTAAAAAGCTAGATTTATTATAGTTTTTATCTGAAAGCTTACCTAATAAGTTAAGTGGTAACAATTGAGCTCATGTCCGGTTGTTTTGGTAGTGTTCATCGTTGATTATCTTTTTGGTAATAGGTAATAGCTCGGGAGTAATCCCAATTACCAATTACCAATTACCAATTACCAATTACAAAAGCGTCAGCTGTCAGCCGTCAGCTGTCAGCCGTTGGCCTTAGGCCAATGGCTGATAGCTGAATGCTTACACAAAAGCTTTACAATACCTAGACTCCCGGACATGCTATGAATTATAACTATATAAATTTTTATAAATTACCGCCAATATGGCAATACAGCTCAATAGTAATCGTGTTTGATTACTTGATGTCTACCTACTTAACTAGAACTCTGTAAAACTGAGATCTTGCACCATTTTCATTAATCGTAGGGTGGGCAGTGCCTACCAACGAGCTTTGCAAGCTTCATTATCTGTCTAGTGCACTGCCCACCCTACATGAACTACATGAACTTAACTAGAACTCTGTAAAAGCTATTCCACCGGAATACCTTAGCTGAGGACTTTATTGACTAATTTTAGAGGTGTATAGCCATGTTCAGAACCAACAAGCACAGTACCAATCCACTCCTCTCAGAGGTAGCTGATCTCAATAGCAGTCTCACTCCGCCTGAGCCACTGCCCAAAAAACGTGTTGATTTACTCAAACCTGTGCGCCGATGGCTGGATCACATAGAAATTACAGATCAAACCCTAGCTAGATTCCTGTCCAAAATTATTCCTGGTCAATGTCCCTTTGAGCGGGATTTAAAACTTTTCGGTCACTTAGTACTACACATCCCTCCCCTATGTAAGCTCAACCCTCTCTACGAGCAATTAGCTAGCCTGCGTTTCCGCGCCCTCTGTTACCTAGTGGATCAGTGTGGGGAGGATATTGAATTTTACGCTTGAGAGGGGTAAAATACCCCTTGCTACTGATCCTGAGCAAGGGGCTTCTAAGTTTAAAGGAGACTGCTGGTTAGACGCCTTTCGACCGCGAACAGGTCTTATATCATGTCAGGATAATTACCTTCTCTGTTTCGGCTAGTATTCACACTTGTGAATGACCTAAACCAAAAAAAAGGCTTACTCCACAGCAGAAAAGCTTTGTTTGACGTATTCCGCCTTCTATTCTAAACAGAGAGGCTATGAATTTCAATATGATCAGTTATATTTATGTTAATTATTTTTTAAATTTTGCAACATTAGATTGCCAATTAGTAGTTAGTAATCAAAACGCAACCATTCAGCCTAGGGCAGCTGAATGCTTACCTCAAAACTACTAACTACTAATCACTAATCAATCACAGGAGATAAGAGCTAATCGCCTTAATTTCTAGTTAAGGCGATTAGTCGCCACCGATCTTTGGTGGTAATCCCAGTTTGTGCAATAAGCTTACTCAGCTGTAGCTAGTTCTGTGCTACCACGAACGCGACGACGGGTAAGGGTGTTGTATAGCATTATACCAATGGCTTTAATCAGGTTACCCTCCAGTTCCTGGAACATCTTCATATTCATGCCAAACGCGGCATTAGCTTCTTCCACAATCCGATCCGCTGTGGCATCATCAATGGGTAGCTCATCCATGGCTTGGCGATAGTTGGCCTTGAATCCCTTCTCATCAGGGATTTGTTTGAATTCATAAAAAGCAGTACCTTGCCCATCTGATAAGTTCATCCCGCGCTGGGCAATCTTTTTGAGAATTTGTCCGCCAGATAAGTCCCCTAGATAGCGGGTGTAGGAGTGAGCAACCAATAGTTCTGGTTGCTTCTCAGAGATATCTTTAATTCTTTGCACATACTCTTTAGCCGCCACTGAAGGGACTACTTTCTCTTGCCAGTTAGAACCGAAGTAATAGCATAGGTCTTGCTCTAGGGTCTTTTTCCGATTGAGCTCTTGGAAGTAGATTTTTGAAAGAATCGGGTGTTCCCGATGGCGCTCCATCTCCTCTTCCATGGCGGAATAGACGAAGTAAAGGTTGGATACTAATTTACGGTAGGAGGTTTTTTCAACGGTTCCTTTCAAAAAGCACTTGACAAAACCCACATTCTCTGCCATGGTGTGGGATTTTTTTGTGCCTTCACGCAACTTGGTGGCTAAATTGGTACTCATTATTTATTTTTGTTCCTAAAGTTGACGGTATTTGTATTACTACTTACAGACAAGCGAATATCTTTCCAAATTCTTAGAGTAAACTGATTTAATTAAAAATGTTGTTAAGAATTCTTACGTAAACCCGAGATCCTACCTCCCCCACCCTGAGAGAGCCAGTTCATAGATCGTGAAACTGATCAGTTTAGCAACGGTTTGATCACTACAGAGAGGGGAGGGGAGAAGTTGTACCCTAGATTCAAAGGCTCAACTGTCGTAACCATCCAAAAAACTCTAGAAACTAGCAAGACACCAGAAGTCTTTAAGTAATAATACTTAGGCAGTCTCGTGAAAGGCGGTGTGACCCCAGTGAGGTTCCAACGCCCACGGGAACGGGCACCAAGAGAGTGGAAATTTGGTTAAGCATCGTGAGGCTGCCAATGCCTTGGCAGTTTGATCAGATTTTTTCTAGCCCGGAATTCCCAGAGAGTCTATGCCTTGAATTGACGCAACACACTAAACGCCTGAGAACGCCACCCTTCTGGCAATAGGGACAGCACCAAAGCAACCCAAGCTTTTGAGGGAGAGCAAGCTTTTCCTGACCAAACTAGTTCACGTCCCTTTGATGTTTGTCCAATTTCAATCAGGCGCAATCCTAGTAGTAGCTTAGTTTCCGTCAGGCGCGATCGCCTAACTGTCTCCAACATTTCTGACTCAAACTTATAACTTTCTAGATAACGCAGTTTATCCTTTAAATAGGGAATTGCTCGACTAATCCCTTGCTGTTGGGCATGGAATCGATATTCCATTAACAATTCGGGTAAATAATAGGCTTTCTTTCCCGCCATAGCCAGCCGAACGAATAAATCATTATCTTCACAATTTTGGATATTAGGACGCATAAAATCTACGTCTTTCAACGCCTGCATCCGAAACAACGTAGCGCCAATTTGAAAGCTCTGCTGAATAAAAACAACCTCAATTAAATTATCAACAATGCCTTGGATTAACTTAGTTCTTAACCACCTCTGAGAGTTTAATTTTGTAGCTGATTCATCCCTAGTATTATTAATATTAATAACCCAATGATCTGTCCCGACAAAATCAATACTATGGTCTGGTTCTAGGATAGCCGTTGTTTTGGCTAAAAATTCAGGTGTCAGCCGGTCATCATCATCAAATTTAATAAAATATTCCCCCAATGCGGCATCAAATCCAGAGCGCATATTATTACTTTTGCCAATATTGTTGGGGTGACGGATGTAGTTAATTCGGCTATCCTGATATTGGGACATTAACTTAGGAGTTTCATCAGTTGAACCATCATCACAGATAATTAATTCCCAGTCTTGATAGGTTTGTTTAATAACACTGTCAATCGCATAAGGAAGTAAATTTACGCGATTGAATGTAGGAATGCACACACTAACTTTGGGGACTCGCTGAATCATTGTATTGTTGGATATGAAACTATCAAGCAACTCAATTCATTGGTTCGTTGACATGAAATAATCCTATCGGCTGCCTGATATCAAGTCCGGTTACAACGCACTAGATATGACTTATAGCAATGTCTTGATGCAGTCGCTCATGGGGGGAACCCCCTTTGGCGGCGCTGCATCGCTTTATTACCTAACCTGAAGATATGATGAAAATTCTCATGCTATCTGCCACCTTTCCTTATCCCCCCACTAGGGGAGGAACTCAGGTACGGACATTTAATTTACTAAAACATCTTAAGTTAAGTCATGATAT
>NZ_JAAHHU010000910.1:0-1971 GCF_010672095.1 Moorena sp. SIO3I6
GGGAGATTGTATTAGTTGTGCAACTTTCCAACTGTCGGTTAAGGTATCTTTAGATTGCTCTAAATCCCCTGCTTGTCGAAACACATTACCAAGATTTTGTAACCCAATCGCTTTAACAGCAGAATCCGGTTGTGCCAGCAAGGTTTGTCTGACCTGAGTTAGTAGCTTCTTGGCTCGACGGTAAAGTCCCAAAGATTGCATGGCTTGGGCTTGATTAATCTGGCTACCAAGCACACCAACGCTATCATTGGCTTTAGCATACCGTACTTCAGCATCTTTCCAGGTTTCCAGGGCAGCTTCAGCATTTCCCTGTAGCAATTGCAAACGCCCTTTAGTATTCAACGCTTGAGCCCATACTCGCTCACCCCCCCTAGATACGGTTTCTAGCAACGACAAGCTGGAGTCAATGGCTGCTTGGGCTTTATCCCATTCCCCAAGTTGTTGAGTCACTAAGGACAGCAAACGCAGGGCTTGGGCTTGGTTGAGTATATCTCCTGTGGCTTGATAAGCTTGTGCTGCCTGCTGCAATACTCGTGCGGCATCAGAATACTTTCCAGCATCGTAGTATTGTTTGCCTGCTTCCAAGAGCAAGTAGTGTTTCGTGGGTTCTGCTTCCTGTTGCCTCCTGCTTACTGTTAGGTTCTGCTTGGTGTTGCTGAGGGTTGAGTTTTGATCGCTAATTACTGAGTGCTGATGGCTGATGCCTGAGTGCTGATGGCTGATGGCTGATGGCTGATGGAAACCAGAGGGTAGTGCGTGTACACCACGGCTTAAGATTAGCCCCAACAAGGTAATCACAATAAACTGAATTAGGCGCTTCATTTATCTCAGTTATCTATAGCGCTGCGCGCAGGGAACAGGGAACAGGGAACAGGGAACAGGGAACAGGGAACAGGGAACAGGGAACAGGGAAAAGCGATCGCACAGCTTCCCCCTTGTTAAGGGGGACGGGAGGGGGATCTATCCTCCTCACAGGGGTAGGTTTTTTACATTTGGGTAAAACATGGGACGACCGAGAGGGAGAGGAAAAGGAAAACAACGAAGAAGCTATGCAGCTTTCTTATCCCCCACACCCCACACCCCACACCCCACACCCCACACCTGACGTCAAAGTAAAAAACCTACCCTTATGAGGATCTATCCTCTGGCTTCCCCCTTGTTAAGCTTCCCATTTACCGCTTCTAACGACTCCCGATTCCCGATTCCCGATTCCCGATTCCCGACCCAAGGGTTTGGTGAAGCATAGGACAGTCTACTTGATGTAACCACGTACCCTGAGGAGTGACTATGACTGGATGAGCGGTGAGAATTACTTCCCCGTTGGGAGCGATAACCCAGCCTTGGGCTTCAACAATTTGTTTAGGTTTAGGGTTCTTGGTCTGTGGTTGGTTAGTCTGTAGTTGATGCTGCCTTGACCTTGACCGACGTTTTCTGATCCTAGTTTGAGGTTGCTCAGTGATACGCCAATCGTCCCATGTAGCATTGGGGCTCAGGGTTTCGTTGGGAGAAATCGGTAAGCCACCACGACCTGTGGCAATAAATTCACTGCCCTCACCCGCAGCACAGAGGTTTTTTTCAATTAGTTGAGAGACATCAATGACATCGGTTGGCAATTCCGACAACCCTCGGCTGGGGTCAATTTGAGGTGCATTGATGTTGACGGTACCATCTAGACCAAACTCAGAGCTAGCGGTAATGTCACTGAGGGGGGTGAGCTTTTCTCGGAACTCTAGCCCAATGATACCTTTGGTGGTGATGTTGATATTGCCGCCTTTGCCTTCAAAAGCATTAGCAGTAATGTCGCTATTTTCTTGACGAATGCCTAGGATAAAGGGAGCATCAATCGTAATATTGCCGCCGTCTCCACCAGCTTGAGCAGTGCCTGCGGTAGTGGATATTTTACTCTCCCGTCGCAAGAACAACAACTCGTCAATGGTTAAGGTAATATTGCCTCCTAGGGTGCTAGCTGTT
>NZ_JAAHHU010000911.1:0-1970 GCF_010672095.1 Moorena sp. SIO3I6
AGTGACTGGGCTCACCTGAGCCACCTGACAACCTGTTTGTGGATGGTGGTGGCCGTGATCAAAACAGGGGAGGTAAATTTGACCCGTTGGATTCCTGAGATTCCATGTAGAGGCCAATATGCCCAAACTGGAGTTTAGACTATCAAGCAGAGAAAGGAGAGTATAGGAAGTAAGTTATCCTATTCGCTAGGCTAACCTAGCCAACCATGAGGGAAATTTTCACAAACTAGAAAAAAAGGCAGACGACAAGGATTGACAGACACACAAAAACGTTTCCGCCCCTCAACAAGCCGGAAAATCAAGCCATTAGGTCAAAAAACTGAGACTTAACTAACTCGTTCTTCGCTTTTTCCTCGTCTTTTTCCTTCTGGTTATGCCCTTTTTCACCAGAGGATAGACAGTACGTTTGTTTCTCTTAGACCCAGTAAGCCAACCAGGAGACTTTCCACGTACTTTGGGGAAACTAGCAGGAGAACCAATCACCGCCAAAACTCCTCCCATTGACTGGGCAACCCTTCCTGGAGTGATTTCCTCTGCACTCAGAGATTTCTGCCAAGGTCGAGGTTGGTCTTGGACAAGAGTACGAGCCAGCCATAACTGCCAAGTTATTATTGGCATCAAATCACTCCACCTTTGCTCCCGTTCAGGAGTAGAAAAACGAGGTTTAAGCCAGTGTAACCTCTGCTTGGCGAATCGATTCCAATGATCTACAGTAAATCGTCGTCGATAGTCACGCCAAATAGTTGAGACCGGGGGTATGGTTTGACCGAGCCAACACAACCACATCGGTTGGAGAGCTCGACGATGGGGATACTTACCTTTTACTTCCACCCGAATCACTTCCATCCCATGGCTTGGAGATTGCCGAAAATGTAGATTACTCCAACGCCTCAAGATCACCTCACCTAATTGAGGGTCATCAATAGTTAGTTGTTCGGTCGGTTGTGACCAAGTATCTGGGTCACTCAATTTAAATTTTTGTCCATGAATTTGGGGACGACCCTTACCCTGATAGGCTGGTGGTGCACCCCATAAACAGCGATTAGGACGCAAGCGCATCAACTTGTCCGCAGGTATGTCAGCAGTTTGAACGACGAACGAAGCACATCCATACTCACTGTCCCAAACTGTAATTGGTCTACTCGGGAGTAGTAAACAGACTTGTTCGAGCTGAGCTGCTGCTTTGCTTATGGGTGTGTCGAAACTGGTGATTCTTTCATGAGTCAGGGGTAAAGCCCAACTACCTTTGTGTTCTGGTACCCAAGCGATGGTGCTGTAATCATGTCCTGGGATGACTGGTTTGTTGCCAATGGTTTTTCCGGTCGAATGTACGTAGCTACGGTCACAAAGAGTTTTTGCTTCTGGCCGTGGTCTGGGGGTATGATCTCCTGCTAGCAATGGTCGCTGGATGTCTGACATCTGGGAAATGTACAGTTCCATTAATTGGCTGGTGTCAGGACGAGTGTCTTTGATGGCTTCGTAGATACTTGACCAACTTCGGCGAAATGCTGGACACCTTGACAGCTCTGGATATGAGCATACCTCTTTAGTGAGGATGACTGCATCCATTAACTCGAAGGTTGCATCCTTAGCTTTTCCTAAACAATTATAGGCTGTTTGACGAAATTGTTGGAGATTATCGAAAATTGTCATGGGTAGATGTGGAACATTGCCTATTTCTGATCATCTACCATCCGGTAGTCTGCGTTCATTGCAGTCTACCTTTTTTTCTTGTTGGTGAACCTCTTCTCTTCTTATTGGGGGTACTAGTTAGCATCGTTGATACGAAAACTAGTTTCCTTCCCCACTGTTTCTGTCTGATTTAGTCTAAACTCCAGAATTAGCAAAAGCAATTCGCGATCGCACTGTCTCATCGGTGGAAGTGTTAGACGCTCATCTTGAGCATATTGCTCTGCACAATTCTAAACTAAACGCCATTATTACCTTAGATGTAGAAAATGCCTATCAAC
>NZ_JAAHHU010000912.1:0-1970 GCF_010672095.1 Moorena sp. SIO3I6
TTCTTGAATTAAACTGGAAATCTCTTCTGTACCGATCTCTTCGTCCCAACCCTCTTCAATATAACGCACTGCATCTCTGAGACTATATCTAACTTTCGCTTTAATCCTATGAGCATCTACAGTAATTTGCCGTTGGGGGAGGGTTTCTGGGGATGATGTAGTCACATATAGGGGCGCAACCTGGTCAGCAAAATACTCAATATCATCCAGTAATTGAGGGTTATTGGCTACTAAATCTTGAATTAAAGTTTGTGTCTGAACCTCATTAAGGCGGTCTAAAATTTCCTCTAAACTAGGACGCTGTTCAATTAGTTCTGGTTGGTACAAGCATACTAATAATGTTGCTACAATATGTTTGCAGTATCCTCCATGATCGTAAGGACAACTACAATAACCGGTGTCTAAATCCTCTTCCTCAAAACCAATATTAATAGGTGCGCTTTCCGTTGGCGAATTTAATTCGCCACGGGTCGCACCTCTTGATAAGGGCGAATATCACTACCTTCAACTTCTGCTGTAATTAATTTCCCCCGTTGAACTACTCTTCTCACATGGCCATCGTGATAATAAGCTTGTCCTCTTTGCCAAGATTTACTACTGGCATAAGAACGAATAATTTCCTGGCTGATTTGTGGAATAGACATTGCTCTGTACCCTGGTATGTATGCTTTTGATCTAACAGCGATGGCAGGATGGAAGCACAATAGAAGTAAATGCCTCTTTTGACTAGATCAAATCAGTAGAACCTATCCCACTAATAGAATTTTAGTAATCCACATATGAATGGTGGCTAAGGTAAGAAAAGCATCGAACACAACACAAGCCGCGTTCCCAACGAACAACCCTACGTCGATATTTTCTTTGATACCAAGCAAAGCAACGTTAAAGTTGATACCGTGGGGTGTCCTCTTTTATGGGTCTACCTCGATGCTTCAATGACTGGTAAACTCTTTTTGGCAACTGTGGTCTAATACCTCTTTTTCTCAGTAGTGAACGTTTCTGCTTACAGTCGTAACCCTTGTCTGCTGCTAACACTCGGAATCTTTTCTTCGGACGCCCCCGTTTGCCCGTAAGAACCCTGATGCTATCGAGTAACGGTATCACCTGTTCCCTTTCACTTCCATTGGCTGGTGTGGTGCAATTGGCCTAAGGCATGCCATTACCCTCTGTGATGGTGTGTATCAGCACTCCCTTGCCAAAATATCCATAGGCTACTCCTTCACCTCCTCCCTTGCCAGGGGGAAAAAGAGCCGTCTACGGCTCCATAATCCCAGTTAATTAGACCTTGGTTGTGCGCGTACGCTAACACTCTATCTTGTATTTTTTCGAGAGTTCCATTTTCAAGCCATCGTTTCAACCATCGATGTGCTGAACTTTTTGATGCCCACTGTTGTCCTGTTGGTACATCACACCAGCGACATCCTGTGATTAAAATGTACAGCAATGTGTTTAACACGTAACGGAATGGCACATGGGGCATACCTCTACCTCGCTTTTGTGGTTCACGTCGGCTCGAGATTTTTAAACAGTTCCCATTCATAGTCACTTAATCCTTCAAATCTTCCTGGCATTTACCGGTTCAAGTTTTCGTTATCACTGAATTTTCACTCTATCAGGTATAATAGTGGGATAGGTTCGTGGTTTCCCCCACTCGCGCTTTGCATCAAGACAATGATGATTGTTAACGACAAATTAAGTATATTGTCTTATCCCCCACACCCCACACCCGGTCACCCCACACCCCACACCTGAGGTCTTTGTAAAAAACCTACCCTTATGAGAGTACTAGGGTTCCCCCTTCACACAAAGTCCAAAAGATACCTGCTACTGAACTATCAAAAGCGAAGGCTAGCTGCTGTTGGTTATTTTCTACAAAAACATTGCAATATCTACAAAGATGAGTTAGACTTTAAGCATAGATTTAATTCCATTAAAGATACTTTGTAACTTAAATTAAAGCCGATAACCAA
>NZ_JAAHHU010000913.1:0-1969 GCF_010672095.1 Moorena sp. SIO3I6
AAAAATCAACGAAGGGGACATCATCTTGTTTGTAGCTATCTTATGACGCTCTCTTAGACCAGTTATTTGAACTGTAGTCCAAACCCAATCCTTGCCGTTAAAAACTTTGATTTCGACTTGATCAAAGCCATGTAGTTTATAGCATTGACCCTTGTACAGAGCTGGATAGCAGCCAGTATCAGCGTTTAACCTTGGTGGCTTGCTATCTTTTCTTTTTCGGACACCAGACTGCCATTCACGGTATCGAGTCACATAACTACTAACCTGCCCAGCGGCAAAGGCGATTGCTGATCGGCGATAATAACTGGGAAATTTATAAAAAGCTTTATTGAATTGAGGGTATTTAATTAAGGCTCGCTTGGCCGTCTTATGCATCAGACGCTCGACAGCAGGAGTTAACTGATCTGCTGTTAAACAACCTAACTCAGACCAATGAGTGTAAATCACACCAAGCAAGTACCGACAAGCGCGGCGATAAACCTTAACCGTTTCCCCAAATAGTAGTTTTTGCTCGGAAGTTGGGTTAAGTCGCCACTTGTCTGTTCTTATGACCTTGGTCGGTGTTTTCACGCTTTCTAATAAACTCGTTTATAGTTAATATTTTAGCTCACAAAAGGTAATACGGCAATCAAGTAATTAATGTTCCAGGTTTTAAAGTTGGTATCAGCGTGGACTAACCCCCACCTGAACGTTCGCGCAGCGTGGCCGTAGGCCAGGTGGGGGAATGCGTCTCACGGCTTGTTCAAGAAGAGCGCCAGTGTGTTTTACTTAACCGGACAATTCTATGTAGAATTCTGTTGGGCTAGATAGTCAGCCCACAGCCTGCGATACCATTCAACTGTAGCGTGAATGACAATAAGCACTATGGAGCCTGATTCTCTACCGACAGAGTTAATTTTGACCCACCCACGTCAGACCATTGGCAATGTTCAACTCGATTGGATACCTCAACCCGGTAACTATCTCGACTTTAAAGGTAAAACCTACACAGTTTTAGAGCGCCACCACCGCTACTGTCTTAAGTCAGGGCGCTATCGTTTGCATAAAATTGCTCTGTATGTGCAGTCTTCTCCACACCCTAGTGAAAAAAGCCTGCTCCAGGGGCGTTGGGTGATTGGGGATGCCAGCTGTTATTTCAATGCTCACTCTGAATTGATTCGTTGTGCTGTCAATCCAGACGGACCCTGTGATTCTTGCCGCTTTTACAAACCCTTGAAAACCGGAACTAACTAGGGCTTGCTGAATAAAAGTAGGAGGCTTGCTAGATAAGGGTTTCAAGCCTTTTTTTTTCCAATAAGTGCAAGGATTAAGCAATCCACAAGCTCAAAACATGAGCACAAATGATGAAAATCACTGCTTGTCTTGCACGGATGAGCACTCCGGAACTATTGCCTCTTGCCTCTTGCCTCTTGCCTATCCCTACCCAAATACTTTTTCAGCACACCCTAACTAACTAAGGATTACCTAGAACTTCTCCTACTTCTAAACGCATACCATTGGCAAAATCCCAAGCAGATTGAGCACGTTTGCCAGCTAATTGCACTTGCTGCAACAACAACAATCCCTTTCCAGTTTGAATAATTGGACCGATTCCCTTCGCAATCTTTACAACTTCTCCAGGACGACCTGAACCAACATCAAGAGTAGACCACTCCTGCGATCGCATTTTTAACTGTGAAGGCAACTCGGATAAGTAAGCCGAATCTAAAGGAGCAGTGGCACTGATTTTCAGAGATTTACCCCGAAATGAGGTAACGCAGTTTGGGAAAAATCCCCGAATCTGATTGTGTAACTCCAAGTTGGACCGTGACCAATCTAGGCCATAATCTGACTTTTGAATCAGTGGTGCATAGGTAGCCTCAGAGTGATCTTGAGGAATTGGTTGGATTTCCTGTAACTCTTGCTTCAGTAGGGTTTCAATCAACAAATCAGCTCCCAAAGTGCTCAGAGTTTGTGCCAAATGCTCGGC
>NZ_JAAHHU010000914.1:0-1966 GCF_010672095.1 Moorena sp. SIO3I6
GCGATAGCCTACCAAAATTGCGCCAGAAGATACAGCAATTTCTGGAATTGGGAACTACAGTTGGGGTGTTAGTAGATCCGAGAACTCGCACCATGGAAGTTTATCGCCTCAATCAGGATAAAGTTGTGCTGGGGGATGGGGATGTGCTGCAAGTACCAGAATTGCTTCCTGGTTGGGAATTACCTATTGTTGAAGTGTGGGCACCGGAATTTGATTGAGTATATACAAGGGAACAGGGAATAGGGAAGAGGGAATAGGGAAGAGGCAATAGGCAATAGGCAATAGGCAATAGGCAAGAGTGAGATTATAAAGTAGGGTGGGCAAAGTAATATAATCATTAATACTCAACAAAACCAAACTGTTTTTGCCCACCCTACAAGCTACCTGTTCTCTATTCCCTATTCCCTGCTACCTGCTCCCTATATAAACCTGTAAAACCATGAGATTCATCAGCCCGAAAACTGACTTTGCTTTCAAGAAAATATTTGGCTCAGATCAGAGTAAGGATATTCTGATTTCATTTCTAAATGCCATGATATACTCCGGTAAGTCAGTCATCCAGGATTTAGAAATTATTGACTCCTATAGTGACGAGTATTTGGTTAATTTCAAAGACACTTATCTGGATGTTAAGGCAGTATTAGAGGATGGAACGACTGTGCTGATTGAAGTGCAAATCTGGAATGTAAAGGATTTCGAGAAGCGAGTGGTTTATAACTTGTGCCAAACCTATGGAAATAAACTTAAATCGGGAAAGATATATTTCGATATCAATCCAGTCATTGCTTTAACCATCACGGATTTTAAGTTATTCCCCTCAACCGAAAAAGTCATTAGCTGTTTTTACTTTCAAGAGGAAGAAGACCACTTGCCTTATCAGGAGAACGAGTTAAAGCTGGTGTTTGTGGAACTACCCAAATTTACTAAGCAACTGGAAGAATTGGAAAGTGTGATAGATAAGTGGATCTTTTTTATCAAAGAAGCGCCCAACTTAGAAATCATTCCTGACCAGCTCAAAGAAATCCCACAGCTAGAAAAAGCTTTAACTATAGCGAATCAAGCGGGGTTTAGTGAGTCAGAAGTGGAAAAACTCCGCAAACAGGAGATGGCCTTGGAGGACGCGCGACGTGCATGGAGTTTCGCGAAAAGGGAAGGACGAGAAGAAGGACGAGAACAAGGCAGACTAGAAGGACGAGAAGAAGGTAGACTTGAAGAAAAACAGCAGATTGCTAAACAGATGAAGGCCGCTGGGTTACCCCTGAATGATATTGCTCAATATACGGGGTTGACTATCGATGAAATTAATCAGTTGTCCTAAGAGAGAAAGAAAAAGTTCAAAAAAATACCAATTAACGTAGGGTGGGCAAAATAGTATAATCATTAATACTCAACAAAACCAAACTGTTTTTGCCCACCCGACAATCTCTAGGAAATAGCATAGCCAGTGTGTTGTCGGATATGGGGAGGATGAAAAGCTAAAACAATTTGTTCTTTGGGTATTCCCGCCGCCAGTAGCTCTTCTGTAATGCCGTGATCTAGACCATCATGGTGTAGCCAAATTTTATTGTTACGTATCTCAGCATCAAAAATGAGTGAATGAATTCGTTGTGTATCGTTCCAACCTTCCCTAATAACTAGATAGCGATTTTTGTCATCGCTAACAATGATTTTACTGATCACAGTATTACTAATAGCATTATTTTTGTGACGATTGAGGATATTGCAATAGTTTTTCAGGATCTGAAGAAGAGCTGTAGCACAATTGGTTACTCCAGTGAAGGTTTCCATAGCGTAATTGTCTCCTGGTTTTAATCATCGTGGTAAAGTCCTTGGCAGGCATGTAGAAAGTTGATTAGAGGGATATTGCTATTATAGTAAAGATTATAAAGTAGGGTGGGCAAAATAATATAATCATTAATAATCAAAAAAAAACTATTTTTGCCCACACTACAAGCTAACTGTTCCC
>NZ_JAAHHU010000915.1:0-1963 GCF_010672095.1 Moorena sp. SIO3I6
CAGTTGTCATTAGTCATTGGTCCTTGAGGAAAGGGAACAGGGAGTAGGGAGTAGGGAGTAGGGAGTAGGGAGTAGGGAGTAGGGAGTAGGGAGTAGGGAGTAGGGAGTAGGGAGTAGGGAGTAGGGAGTAGGGAAAAAGTTGTGTGTACCTCAGGTGCGACCCGTGGCGAATTTAATTCGCCAAGGTCAAGGGCACCTAACTTGTGATCAGAAGTGCTATATATCGATGCTATCGCCCTTGATAGTATTTTTCTGTTGATAGTAAACCCAGTTACCACAGACAAATTTAAATTTTTTATAAAGTTATCGACAATTTTATATTAAGTTTTCTGAAAAGCAACGTAAGCATATGCGCTACGCGCACGCGTGCGCGTTCAGCTGTCAGCCGTGAGCCAAAGGCTGACAGCTGAATGCTTATTTTATTCAAATCTCAGACCCCACACCCCTCACCCCAAAGGGTCTATCCCATCACCCCTGACCAATACATGTTTTGAATTCTTTGTCAATCTGTAAACTCTGATATAGCGTTTATATTTGAGTTGTGAACATAGGATTGTTAGGAATTGGGACTTCGGACTTCGGACTTCGGAGCAGTAGGAAAGAGTTTGGAGGATTTTTTGGTCTTCTTAAAAATCAGTAAGATTGTTCATGACCTATTTATAAACGCTATACAAACTTCTCCCTTTCGCCCTGTTGAGATTTCCTGTTGAACCCAAGCCTAGCCAAGGATAGACACAAAAAGGGTCAATGCCATGGTCACTGACCAATGCATGTTTTAAACTGTTTGTCAATTAGTAAAGTCTGATACAAAGTTCTAGGACCATAAGGAATTTTCGTTTTCGGGAGAAAAATCTTGACTACCTAAAAATCTGTAGTAGATTTAAATTTGTAAGCCTAAATAAGGGTTACATGACACCCGACAGCAGTTTTTTTTAACAGGCTGCGATGGGTGACACATGCTAGTTAGCTATCCATTTTTGGAGTTAATGATCATGAAAGCTCTTTTGAAGACAGATTTTCAGAGGATCTTTAAATAGTGATCGCAACTCAAGAGTAAACACCCTCTGGTGGATCAAGACACTCTCAATGTTAGTAAATAAAAGGACACGAAACCGAAGATGAATATCTTAAAAAATTGGGCAATCAACGGCCTGAAAGCCATCGTTTTAAGCGCTCTGCTCTTGGTATGCACATTGACCATTTCTGTCTCTAGTGCTTCGGCAGAGGTGAGCATGAATCGTTTCTGTTCCCATCTGCACCAATTTACAGGAGCGAATACAACATATCCCCTGAATTGCCAACCCAGTGATTTCGATCTGGTCCAAGCCACATTCTGTGTCCACTTACACAAGTATATAGGCACGAACACTACCTATCCATCTGGTGACGCTCAAGCTTGGTGCGAGCAAAATCCAAATCCTGGAGGGATCGTACCTGAGGATGTTTATTGCACACACCTTCATCAATGGGGAGGCAATAACACCACCTTTCCCATCGATCCATCTTGTTAATAGAGAGACCCCTCTGTTAATGGGTAAAGCCTAGGGGAAAAGATACCAAAGACTAGGTAATATCATTTCCCCCTAGATTGCAATAATTAAACAAAAAAGCGCTCCCCGTCTGGAGAGCGCTTTTCTTTAACTCAGCGTATTATGCCAAGTTGAAATTAACCGTTGATTACTGGAGCAGTCAAAGCTACAGGAGTAGCTTCAGCCGCAGCTAGGTCTAGAGGGAAGTTGTGAGCGTTACGCTCGTGCATTACCTCGAAACCTAGGTTAGCCCGGTTAAGTACATCAGCCCAGGTGTTGATCACGTGACCTTGTGAGTCAATGATGCTCTGGTTGAAGTTGAAGCCATTCAGGTTAAATGCCATGGTGCTGATGCCCAGTGCAGTAAACCAGATGCCGATTACAGGCCATGCACCCAAGAAGAAGTGCAAGGAACGGCTGTTGTTGAAGGAAGC
>NZ_JAAHHU010000916.1:0-1963 GCF_010672095.1 Moorena sp. SIO3I6
CAGGGCTTGGGGAGTTATCTTATGGAAAATCTAATCAAAGAGGCAACTCAGCCTCTTTATCTCGAATGTATGGGTTGGCTGACGGCATTTTACAACCGTTTCGGTTTTGTGTCAGTATCCTGGCAAGACTTACCCAAATCCCTGAAATTTAAGTTTGGCTTATCCAAACTAGCCACTACACTATTCCGTATTCCTCTATCCATTATGACCTACCAACGAAAGGATGAAGGTTAGTGGACAGTATCAAAAAGTATTACTAAGTCTAGCCAATAATCCCTTGAATTGCTAGAATCGAGTCATGACATTAGTACCACGACCTAAGGCGGTCGAACTTACGGGACTTTCGGAAAACACCCTCAAGGGGTGACAACAAAGCTCAAACCTAGGCAGGTGTTAGGTTTTAGGTTTTAGGTTTTGGGAAAATTACAGCGACTCGTGTTGTTGTATTTCCCAGCAGTTGAAGCAATTTTCACCAATCCAACTGCATAGATAGTTTTAATCAACTACTACGCCATGACGATGTTCCCTAACACCTAACCCCTAAAACCTAACCCCTGTAAGATTTTCAATTAGCTTGTCACCCCGTGAGGAAAACACCCTAAGGAAGTATGCAGACAATGGCACCATCAAGTGCGAACGAACCCCAAGCGGTTACAGAATGTTTGATACAGTTAGTCTTGCCACTTTGGGTAGACGACAATCATCCAAACCAGCCACGATCTGTTACTGCCTCCTCAGCAGCCAAAAACAGAAAGACGACCTGGCCAGACAAATCGCTTACATGCATTCCCTCTTCCCGGAAGCGGAAATCATCAAAGACGTCGGCTGTTGACTCAACTACAAAAGGAAAGGGCTTCGAGCCATATTGGAGCGACTTATGCAAGGAGGTCAGCTCACAATTGTTGTTGCCTGTAGAGACAGACTCACCCGATTCGGTTTTAAACTTTTTGAATACTTGGTTAGAAGTTACCGTAAGAGTAGTGCAGCCTTTATAGTTGGTAAATTATGCAGCATAGGGTCTTGGTTTTGTAGTAAGGCTGCACTACTCTAAGGTTTCATCTCCGGTCGGTCTCAACGGTGGAAAAATCATGGGATCCGACCAACCTGAAAGCTGTCGAGGATCAGAACTCACCGCAGATATTCTCTCCATCATTCACGTCTTATCGCGGCCTCTCCACGGACTCCGAAAGTACGGTAAGAAAATCAAAGAAGATTCGAGTGTTCCTAAGTCCTGAACAGAGATTGATGATTCGCCAGTGGTTTGGAGTGTCCCGTTATGTGTTCAACAAGACCGTCAAAATCCTTCAGGATAGCGAAGTTAAAGCTAACTGGAAAGCTATCAAGACCGGTATATTGAACGACCTCCCCGAGGGTGCAAAGCAGTACCTTATCAGATTAAGTCTATAGCGATAAGCGATAAAGGATGCTTGCACTGCTGTTCGGGAGGCCAAGAAAAAGTACAAAAAGACTTCGGAAATTAATCGAGTTAAATTCAGATCTCGCAAAAACCCCATCCAGTCTTGTTACATCCCAAAGTCAGCAGTTTCTGCTGCGGGGATTTATCACACAAAACTAGGAGAGATATCCTACTCCGAGAGTCTCCCCGACGATATTTGTGACTGCCGACTAACCAGTAATACTAAATCCGGTTGTCATACCCCCCTTAAAAAAAACTTAAATAGAAGCTAGCCAATGATAGAAAGTTAAATTTCTAATTTCTTCCTTCATTTCACTCAAAACATTACAACGTTTTGCTAACAATTATTCGATTTCATCAATCGTCTCAAAACAATTATTTACTAAAGGTTCATCCCCTAATTTACACAGTCTTTCGGCGGGTTGTAATTCTGGAGAGTATGGAGGCAAAAACTCGACTTGAATTCCTAAAGGAGTTTCTCCCTGTCTTGATGCAATAGCGAGTGGGGGAAACCACGGCAGTCGCTCATGGGGGAGACCCCCAAGA
>NZ_JAAHHU010000917.1:0-1962 GCF_010672095.1 Moorena sp. SIO3I6
TCGTTTTCGACACTGCCGAACAGGCTATCATTGCCTGATGTTCCTAAAATAAGATTGTCGTCAATATCTAAGTTAATGTTGAGATCAATCAAGCCTGTGTTGGAAGAAAAGCCATCAACAGCAATTTGGTAGGTTGTACCAGCGCTAACAGTAAATACAACTTCACTTTGTAAACCAAAGGTGTCATCATCACTGGCAATCTCTGTTAAGCTGTTAAGTGCTGAACCGGTGTAGACTGCTAGACTAGTGTCGTAGTTACTCCCAAAAGTGTCAATAGTGACTGTACCATCACCGGGAGCTGTCCAAGACCACCAGGCAGAATTTAACGGGCTGCTAATGCCTGCATGATCGGGCTCACCTGACTCCCCAGTGAAACCCACGTTAGTGCCTGTGGTACTAACTGATGTACGCTTTAAGAATATCCGGTCTGCAAAGTTATCATTAGAAACCATCAATGTTTGCTCCGTAATTAATAAATTCTAAGTTGTTATATAATGCACACCTGGGTAGTATCTGAGGCTGTATCTGAAAACTGGTGTGATTTTCAGCCTTTAATAATTAATCAAGTTAAAATTGCCCTTTTTCTGAAAAAAAAAATTTTTTGTAATAGTTATTAATAAAATATGTGGGTATAAAAAACCTCATTAAAAATGCGCCTGATTTCACTCAGACCCACCAAATTAGGTTACCCCTTAACTATAAGGATAGCGCTATCAAAGACGCTATATATGCATTTTTTTTACCTTTGTTAGAGTTTAATTTAAATTTTACCGAATCTTCATTTTACCTTTCCGGTTTTTCATGAATGGGCAAGTAAATAGGCTCAGGGGGTGACAAGCGCTCTTTAAAATCTTACAGGGGTTAGGTTTTAGGGGTTAGGTGAAGCGTGAAGAATGTCCGTGCGGGTATGGATTGATTAAAACTATCATTGACGAAGTATGCGTGAAAATTGCTTCAATTGCTGGCAAATACAAATGACTCATCGCACTCATTTTACCCAATACCTAAAACCTAAAACCTAACACCTATCTAGGTTTGAGCTTTTTTGTCACCCCGTGAACTTTCAATGTGTAAGCAATTTTGCCTAGGTACTTAGTTTTGAATTAGGAAACGGCAAAGTCAGTTATTTTACGGCGTTCTAAGGTTTTAAAGGCAAGGACAATTTGTTGAGGTGAAATGCCTAGTTTTACCAGTTCGTTGGCGACTCCTTCTTCTGTGCCGTCTTGTTGAAGCCAAATTTTTTCGTTAATGATATCAATGTGAATCAAACTGCCGTAAATTCTTTGATTTTTGTGCCAACCTATTTCCATGAGGAGATAGTGATCTTTATTTTCGTCAATGATTAATTGAAGGTCGCTTTCGGGGTCATTTCCTAAAAATTCAACGTAGTCTTGTAAGACTTTGATAATGGCTTGTTTTAGATTAGTTTTGTTTAAGGTATCCATGTAATAAGCTCCTCTTGATTGACGTCAAAGGTAAAAAGGCGAATGATTTTATCTTCGATTAAAACTTGTCCTGCTTCTTCTTCAAACACTGATGATATCACATCTTCTGGAACAGCTAAATAGAGTTTTATTTCGGGTTCGTAGCGTGCCAGTAGGTGTTCATACAAGACAAATTGACCCACTGCTTCCTCTAAATCTTTCATTTCTGATGCACTGCGGAAACTTTTGATTTCAACAGCAATTTTCTGGACACCTTTTTCCGCCGCAATGAGTCGTTCTGCCCCTAAGTCAATATATAAATTCTTTTTTCTAGTGAGTTTTAAACGATAGGGATCGTGGGTGATTGTCCAACCGTCTTTTTGAAGGGCATTGCGTACAATATCATGATAGTAGTCACGAACTGGCATGGTTATTAATTTAATAATTAATTAATTTTTTGATCTTAATTGACTCTGACCATTACCGTTATGATTCGGGTATTCTTAAGTTAGCAAAAAGTGATTATCCAAGGGTCAAC
>NZ_JAAHHU010000918.1:0-1955 GCF_010672095.1 Moorena sp. SIO3I6
TAAGATTTTTGATGCAACTAATCCATTTTTTATCAAGCTAGACATCATAGACTGGCCCCAGTAACCTAAGCCATTAGGCAGGCTTTAATGAAACCGCAAAACTTTGAAGAAAAAGTAGTTTTCTATTATATAATATCCACCTACTTATTATTTTTTTTAGGCGCACAGTTTGTTTTTGCCCCAGCCCTAGCTTGGCTGCTAACCTTTTATCTAATTAAAAAGCTTTGGCAGCAAACATCAGATACTCCACCGGAAGAAAGGATTCGGATTCCCATTGGAGTATGGGTCTGGATTGTTTGCATATCAGTCATTGGCATAGCCTTAGTTGTGGGTCATTTAGATTGGGGTTTCTCAACTGTTAAAACTATAAAATCTTTTATTAACTCCTTTTTGAGAACTTGGGCCCTTCTCGCCTTATTTCCTTTAATTGGTTGCCTCAACATCCGACCACAAATAATCTATAGAGCAATTTCTATCCTTTCCCTACAAACTCTGATCTTGGTGCCAATTACCTATGGGTTAAGTCTGACTGGGTTAGAGATGCCCTTGTATACTAGCACCCTAATGGCAAAAATTGGTGGTAACAGTCAACGTTACTACGCCGTAAGTCCTTACGTGATAAAAAGTGGTGAAACACGCCTTTTCTTATTTGCGCCTTGGGCTCCAGCATTGGCATTTGCCTGTAACGTACACTTTTTCCTGAGTAGTAGAGACCCGGACATAAAGTGGCGTTTTATTGGTATGATTGGCTGTGCTGCTGCAATTGTGGGTTCAGTGTCCCGGATGGGGATAATCTGCTTAGTGGGTATACCAATACTGGTAACATTTTTGGGAAATCTCACCGAACCCGCTATCCAAATTACAGCAGGAATAGGGAGTTTTATTGGTGGTCTATTTGGTCCCCAACTGCTAATGATAGCTAGAAACTTGAAAGACTCTTTTTCCGGTCAAAGATCTGCTTCGTCGCGGGTTAGGTCGGCCTTAGCTCGGCTTTCTCACCGTAAGTGGGAAGAAGATGCACCGATTTGGGGTCATGCCATTAAAGTGGGTAAAGGCCCTGATGTTGTCGCTGGTATGCCTATTGGGAGTCACCACACTTGGTATGGTGCTTTATATACTCATGGAATCGTCGGTTTTATTGGAATATTTATCCCTATAGTCTATACTTTTATAGAGCTTTTAATTAAAGCTCAAAGGAGTAAAGTTGCCACAACAGCACTAACAATACTACTAGTTTGTATCCTGTTCTCGTTTGGGGAAAATCTAGAGGGATTAGCTTACCTCTACTGGCCTGGTTTGGTTGTAGTAGGGATGGGACTAAAATAACAATGCTCAAGGGGTTTGTCTAGACCTCTTGTGGGAAATTACCATGCAATAATTATATACAAAAAAAGGATAATCGCCATGCCCACCATATCTGTAATAGTTCCAGTTTATAACGGAGAAAAAACTATATTAGAAACGATCCAATCGATTCAAGCACAAACCTTTTCAGATTTTGAGTTAATTATTATTAATGACGGCTCAACTGATGGTACATTAGATGTAATCAGTACAGTCAACGATGATCGATTGAAAGTGTTCTCCTATGAAAATGGCGGATTGCCAGTGGCTCGTAATCGTGGCATTCGTCGCTCTAGGGGCGAATTTATTACGTTTATAGATGCCGATGATTTATGGAAACCCGATAAATTGGAGCTACAGTTAGCAGCACTGCAAAAAAATCCTGAAGCTGGAGTGGCTTACAGTTGGACTGCCTTTATAGATGAGAATAGCAAATTTTTGTTTGCTTGGCAACCACTTTATTGGGAGGGTAATGTTTATCCCGAATTACTAATTCGTAACTTCATATCCAGTGGTTCCAATATCATGGTAAAGCGGAAGTATATTGAAGCCGCTGGAGAATTTGACCCATGCCTAAAATCAGTTGAAGATTGGGATTATTACCTCAGGCT
>NZ_JAAHHU010000919.1:0-1951 GCF_010672095.1 Moorena sp. SIO3I6
GGGAAACTGAATACTCAACAAGTTACAATTATTGGTCATTCATTGGGGGGCTACACGGCTTTAGCGTTGGCTGGGGGAAAACTAAATTTAGAGGAACTGCGACAGTTTTGTAAAAATCGCTCTCCTGTGGGCAGATCCCCAGCAGATTGGTTCCAATGTGCAGCGGCTGATTTACCAGAAGACGAGGTTAATCTTACTGATCAGCGAGTGGTGCAAGCGATCGCGTTGAATAGCGTAACGGGGCGTTTGTTTGGTACTAAGGGTTTGCGTCATGTTACTGTACCAACTTTAATGTTAACCGGTACCGAGGATGCCATTACACCAGCGCTAGACCATCAGTTACGGTCTTTTAATCAGTTGGGGGGTTCTAAGTATTTGATTAGCGCTATTGGTGGCACTCACCTCAGTGTGACTGACCCGAAGAATCTTAACGATGCGATCGCTAGAAGTACGTTAGTCAAAGAGGTGGTTGGGGAGGATGCCCATAGCCTGCGGCAACTGGTCAAAGGTGTAAGTTTAGGGTTTATTATGCAGCTAACTCCAGAAGCTGAACGCTATGAACCATTTTTAACCCCAGCCTACGCTCAATCTCTGTCAAGTCCCAAAATTTCCTTGCGTCTGAGTACAAAATTACCCGCAAGCATGGCGACTTGGTTTCAAGTTATATCCGTGGGAAATCAGCAGGTTGCTATCAACTTTAAGGACGTAAATTCTGGGTCTATCAGCTCAAGTCAATTCTATTTTTATCCTAACATTAAAATGATGACCCCGAATAGTTTTTGCATTGAACAGCTGAATGAATTGTTCACTAAACTTGTAAACAAGTACCGGGAAAAAGCAACTCGCATCAGTTAAGTTTAATAGTTTTAGGGAGTAGGGAGTAGGGAGTAGGGAATAGGGAATAGGGAATAGGGAATAGGGAGTGTGGGGAGATGGGGAGATGGGGAGATGGGGAGATGGGGAGATGGGGAGATGGGGCGTCAGATCAGTAGACCTCTTGCATAAGTCTCATAAACCGTGGGTGTTGACAAGGCAAAAGGCATGCATACAAAAGGGATAGATTTTGATTTCATATTTATTTTTGCGCATAGGTCTAGTTTTCCCGATTCCCTACTCCCGATTCCCGATTCCCGATTCCCTACTCCCGATTCCCGATTCCCGATTCCCGATTCCCGATTCCCGATTCCCGATTCCCGATTCCCGATTCCCGATTCCCGATTCCCGATTCCCGATTCCCGATTCCCGATTCCCTTAATTAATTGGTAGTTGAGGATTCTCAATTTTTTTAACTTATGGCCAATATGGCAAGACTTTTATATTAGCCATGGGAGAATTTGATATCAAGAATTAATAAAAATTAATTGGATATATAGTTATCATGGAAATCTCTGATTTAGGGTTCACCGAGAGGTTAGAAAGTGACAGCTTTGTCTCTGACAGTAGTGATCATAAAATGGCTGATGTTGTCGGTGGTAAAAGTCGCAGGATTCGTTGGCCGAATAATGACGAACCGGAGCAGGAGCCTATAACCTTTGAGAGCATACGCATAGAATTACCGTATTGTCCTCTTTACTTCTTTCCTGATGGCACAATTGGGCATAAGTGTTTTGATACTCGTCCTTTTTAAGGATAGCGGTAATAATATTCATTTATCTTATTCATAAGGTACACAAGATTTATTCTTTGTTCCCTGTTCCCTATTCCCTATTCCCTGTTCCCTATTCCCTATTCCCTGTTCCCTAAAATCCACAACTTGTGTACCTCACCTATTTGATAAATGCTATAGTCACTAAACCCAGCCAACCACATCTTTGATTTGATATATCGCTAGCTCGCGGTCTATATGTTTCTTGGCTTTAAGAATCGGGGTGTTAGGACTTTTGTACCAGCGCTGGGAGCGGAAACAAAAACCATTGGGCGTTATTGCCTCCCAACTATAGCGAGTGCGATA
>NZ_JAAHHU010000092.1:0-25909 GCF_010672095.1 Moorena sp. SIO3I6
CCTAACGATACTCAATACTCAATGGACACCAAATAGCCCTCAGGTGATTAATCTCAAAGCTAAGAAGCAAGCGGCGCTTGAGGCATTACTTGCTCGTAGCCAACAGCTATTGGGCAAGCGGATGGATCTTCAACGTTTGGATAATCTCAATTTAGGCTTAGATGCCCAGACAGGTCGAGCAAATCTGGCACAAGTGTTAATTAACCAGAGAGCTCAACAACAGGGACTAACCGGTCAAGTTAACACCTTGGCAGAACAAATTGCTCAGCTAGAGTCTAGACTTCAGACGTTGATTGAGAAGCAGTTAACCCTGACTGAGCTTGAGCGAGAGGTGCAAATCTCTGAAGCTATATTTACGGCGAAGTCGGCTCAATTAAACTTGAATAAATCGGATCATGCTACTGCTTATCCAACCCTGCAATTGTTAGTAGAGCCGAACTTACCGAAAGAACCTGTTGGTAATACCAAAAAAACGGTGATGCTGGGGGCTGTGGCGCTTTGCCTGTTAATTACAACTGGGCTGGTTATCCTGGCCTGGGAAAAACCGAGTTCTAAGACAGACGCTCCCAAAGATTCCACTCCGGTACTTCAACCCGAGTCTTAAACTAGTAAATTCAAAAGCACCAACAATTTGGATCTACCAACAATTTCGTAATTTTTGGATACTACCAGCACGGACAACCAAAAGGGAAAAACTCCAAGTCTGCTACCTTAATCAGGTCTATGCAGTAAGTAATAGCAATGAACCTATCCAACCGTATAATCAAAGGCTGGAAATCTCCCACGCTGCGAGTGATGTCTCTGACCTTCTTGGGTATGCTACTGGCGTGGGTTGCAGACATTTTGATGGCGGCGAAACTGGGGACTAGTCAAACCACAGATGCCTTGATTGTTGCCCTGAGCTTACCACGACTAATTGATACCGTGAGCCGGGAGGGAACCAGACAAAGCTTGGTTCCAATGTTCATGGAGCGCCGAGATGCTCTGAGTCTCAGGGAATATCATCGCTTGGTCAGTGGCATTGTCAACTTAGCTTTAGTACTCGGTGTTAGTCTAACTATTCTGTTGGAAATTCTAGCGCCATTGATTATAACTGGGTTAGCCCCAGGATTTTCCCCAGAGGGTAGAGCACAAGCAACGTTTTTATTTCGGGTCTGTGCGCCAATGGTTTTGTTTGCTCCTGGGATTGCGGTCTTTAGTGTAATCCTCAACAGCCAAAGGCGCTTTAGTGCGGTAGCTCTGCGGAATGCGATCGCACCAGGTTTCGTAGTGGCTGCCATTGGGTTGGCATGGCATCAGTCTAGTATTGCTCTGTGGATAGCGTACGCTTATACCTTGGGATTTGGTGGATTCTTTGTGCTGGTATTTCTAGATGCTTTTAAAGCGGGACACCAGCATCAATGGTTGGCCTGGGCTGGCAAAGATGACCTCCTGCGTCTGTGGCAAGCAGGTTCTTTACCCACTATCGGTTTTGTTATTAAGCTCGCATCTAATCTAGTCAAGAGCCAGATGCTGCCTTCCTTAGTAGCAGTTGGTGGGGTGTCCACATTCTACTTTGCGATTCGGATCGTCTCCGCTGCTCAAACGATTATTGGTGTCAGTATTGCTACCACCAGCTTGCCTGCCATGACAGAGCATGACTTAGCTGGGCATAAATCCCGGTTGGGATCGGCTTTGCGCAAAAACCTGACTAAAACCCTATTAGTAAGCTTACCTGCAGTACTTTTCATTGTGGTATCCCATGGGGAAATCATTCGTTTGCTATACGGACATGGTTCTTTTGAAGCTACCTCTATTGAGCAGACGTCTCAAGTGTTCTTGTGGTTAGGGCTGTCGTTGGCATTTATTTCTCTAATCCCCGTGCTTGAAGCTGGCTTGTATGCTCAGAGAGCTTATGGTTTGGTTGTCTGGAGTATGGTGACTATGGCATTTGTAGGGGTTGCTCTGAGTTGGTTATTTTGGCAAGTTTGGGGATTGATTGGTATTGCTATGAGTTGGCCTGTTATGGCTCTTATCTATGTGATACTTATCATCTATCTACTCCATCAAAAGGGTGTTTCTGTCCTCACCAACCATCCTAGTTAATCAGGGTTAATAAACTCTATGAATAGTTCAAGTATTAAACAGCACGCTTACTTGATTATTGGAGGCACGACAAAAGCGGCAACAACATCACTATTTTATTACCTAGCTGATCATCCTCAAGTTTGTACCTCTAACCTCAAAGAAATTCGCTTCTTTTTGGATAAAGATTATCCGGAAGCTTCCAACTATCGATATGAAGATGGTCTAGAAAAATATGATGATATTTTCCGTTATGCTCAGTGTTACCATTGCGAAAAAATTCGGATGGAGGCAACACCAGACTATCTTTACTCATCAGGGACACCCCATAAAATCAAACTATCTCTACCAAATGTAAAACTTATATTTATCCTAAGGGAACCGGTTTATCGCTTAATTTCTTGGTATAAGTTTGCTAAACAGAAAGAGTATATTCCTCAAGATATCAGCTTTGATAACTATGTTAACCAGCAATTAATTAATGATAATTTTTATCACGAAAATACCTATACCTATATGCGTTCCCTTGAGCAAGGACGTTATTCTTTCTACTTAAAGCCTTACTTTGACTTATTCGGCTCCGATAGAATTTATGTAGATTTTTATGAAGAATTATCCCGTAATCCCAAATCTGTGCTTGAAAAAATCTGTGGATTTGCAGGAATTGATCCCAGCTTCTATGGGGATTATCTCTTTAAAGTATATAATCCCAGCAAGGCAGTAAAAAATTGGTGGTTTCACCGGAATTATGAGCAGTTTTTAAAGTCGATGCGTCAATATACACAAGACAAACCCATTCACAAAGTTTTAAGGAAAATTCGACGGTCGCTCGATCCGATCTATTTACGCCTTAACGTGCAGCCTCAGGAAAAAGTGTCGATTTCACCAGCTATCAAAAATGCTCTTACTAAGTATTATAAACAGGAAGTTACAGCATTGGAAGAACTGCTTGGTCGCTCAGTTCCATGGGAGTCATGGAATTAATTTATAAAAAAACAATAACAAAGAACACTACCGAAACAACGGCACACGATATGATCAGACTGATGAGAGAAGAACACTAATTTAGGTCAATATCCATGAAGAAATATGTCTGTACCGTTTGCGGCTATGTATATGACCCAGAGGTAGGGGATCCAGATAGTGGCATTGCACCGGGAACACCCTTTGAAGATATTCCAGATGACTGGGTATGTCCGACCTGTGGGGTGAGTAAGGAAGATTTTGAACCGGAAGATTGACAATCGTTTATTGTCGTAATCGGTGACACTGCCACCGTGTCTTGATGCAGCGCGGTCATGGGGGAAACCACGCCAGTTGCTCATGGGGGGAACCCCCAAGACCGCACTGGCTCCCCAAGACCGCGCTGCATCGCTTTTTTTGATCAAAAATCGTGGAAGGCAAGAACAACCGGTCTCTTAGCAAAATCGCATTCTTGGGAATTAACAATCTGACACTCCATAGCGCTGCTGAATTTCCAGCAATTTTACCCTGGCCTGCCCAGCATTATCGGCCAACTCAGCAAACTCCAAAAATCGCTTCAATTCCTTTTTCAACAAACTCCGTTCCACTTCCCAGGTTTCCCGTCCCAAATCTGGGGGCAATACAATCATGTCAAATAACGTTGCCCGTTCCTTACCTGGGTGCGGTCGCAACACTCGCCCCCGCCGCTGAATAAATTGGCGGGGATTGCTACTACTTGCTAGAATTACCGCCGTTTCAATGGATGGAATATCCACCCCTTCATCCAAACATCGAATTGCTACTAACCCCTGCAACTCCCCCCGCTCAAATTGACGACGTAATTCCTCCCGTTCTGCCAACGGTGTCTGAGCAGTGTAGGTGTTGACCCGATAGCCCAGTTGAGAACCTAATAACTGGGTTACTGCTGCTAACTGACGGTTGCTTTCATTACTCACTTGCCCATCTACGGAACCATCCCCACAATAAAACAAGGTATGGTAGGTGTTCAGACGCTTAGCCATTAACCGCTGCAACGCCCTTAACTTGTTAGCAGCCGCCCCAACTAACCGAGCTCGTTGCATCAATAACGATGTTAAAGTAGTGTCATTTTCTATATCGTCTGCTTCCCCTAATGCCCAACCAATCCGTTGAGTTAATCTAGCATAGGCAATATTTTCCGCCTCTGTTAATTCCACGAACACCGGATAGTATAGGTAACGCACTAGCGCTCCTTGGTGAATCGCATCGGCTAAGGTCAGTTCTGGTTGTAACACTGAACCAAAATAGTCAAACAACGCTTCTGTGCCAGCTTCATCAAAATACCGTTCCGGTGTAGCTGACAGACCAAGGCGCAGTCCAATGTTACGGGGTAAACTCTTTTCGATGCGGGTAGTCCCCAAATTATGGGCTTCATCTCCCACTATCAGGGTTTTTTCAGGAAAATACTTCAGCTGAGACTGGAAACCATCCTTAATCAGGGTAGAATTGGTAGTGATTAAGGTAATAAACGATTGTTTCCCAACCTGGAGGTTGTATAGCTGGGCAGACAGTTGACTCTGCCAACTGTAGACACTCTCGAAGGCTAAGATCGGTTCGAGATTAAAGTGTTCGCATTCTCTTGCCCACTGAGTAACCAAGTGGCGGTAAGGGCAAACCACCAGCAACACCTGTAAGCCGATTTTTTGATACAGTTCCGTTGCGATCGCTAAAGCAGTAATCGTTTTACCACTACCCGTTGCCATTTTCAGGGTTCCTCGTCCCCGATGGGCAAACCAATTGGCCACCGCTTGCCGCTGATACTGCCGCAGCTGAATATCTGGTGGTATCCTAGGGCATCCCTTGGGTGAGTGAGTCTCAAAGGAGAGCGGTAATTGGTAAGCTCCCCCCGATTCAGCTACTTTGATGTTACGGGAGGGCTGATAGTATCCTCGTGCTGCTACACTTTCCCAGTCCACTGATACCATGAATGGGAATTTGTTCTTCCTCATTGGTCATTGGTCATTTGGTATTTAATAATTGGTAATTGGTAATTGGTATTTAGTATTTGCTATAGCATTTTTATTTTAGTTGTGAACATAGGATTAAATTAAAAAGGGAGCAGGGAGCAGGGAGTAGGGAGCAGTAGGAAAGAGATTGGAAGATTTTTTGGTGTTATTAAAAATCAGCAATATTGTTCGTGTCCTATTTATAAATCCTAGATTTCCTAGTTGCTATTTTCTAGTTGCTATTTTCTAGTTTACTGGATCCAAGCAAGTCTTTTGAATTTTACTTTTTACTGTTTACCTTGGTCAGCGAACACCTCAATTTCTCCTGTCCTAGAGGCTTGGCATTCCACATTACCAATTGGTTTAGAACCTAACCCTGATCGCCCATCTACCTGCTTAATGCGACAAGACTTGGTGAAGGAATAAGAGTCAGGTTTGGTGTCAGGGTTTGAACGGGGGCCGTTCCAATTGGCCTGCAAGTCTAAGTTATAGTCAGACCCAGACTTCCTGGATGAAAATTTATAGGTCACTTTCCATAGAGGATCTTCAGCAACCGGTGAGCTTTGCTTGGCTTGATATTCAATTCCCTTCAGCAACTTTTTATGATTTACTTTAAGCAGGGATTTCTCAACCTCTGACCAAGATTTTTCATTCAACTCTTCTTTCAATTGAACTTCCATCCCCTCTAAGATCGATACACCTCTAGATACCATAGTGACTTGGGCAGAGGGCAATTTCCAGACAAAGGAACTATGGATAAAATCATCGCTCAGTAAGCTAGGATATTGCACTAGCCAGTTTTGAATCACGAAATAAAACTGTATCCAGCAGCTAATCAGGAGCTGGCTACCGAATAAGATAACTAGATATTGACGTTCTGCTGGAGACGGTTTTTTTACCTTCAATCTTACTGCTAAAATATAAGGTAAAGCCGCAATTACGGCTGATATCAATGGCCAACTAATGAACGTCAAGGGTGATACGTCCCCTGAGTCGATGCCCAATAAATAGGTACTGATACCGTCAATTACGAGCTGGTATTCTCCAACGTTTAAATTGATGCCGAATAGGTAAATACTAGTTAGTGCGCCAGTAATCCAGGGACCCAGGGGCAAGCCTGTCTTGGCGTCTTTGTTCTTCTTGGCAATTCTTAGCTTAGCCGCCGCTGCCGTTACCCAGTAGACAAATAAAATAAAGAAAATACCACCACAGCTTGCTATCAGCCGTTGTACAAATCCCGTGGCTAACCCTGCCATTACATAGGAAAAAACAGTTAGCCACATTAGAGCCTGCCAGGAAAATGCCTTGGGAGGTTTCAGTACCTTTACCAGCGAGTCTACCACCGCTAAGCCAATGACAAATTCGAATAGGGATGTGAAAAATTTCACGACGCTAGTTATCCACTAATGGGGTTGACATAAAGGAAACGCAGAAACAAAAGCAGTAAAATAGCGCTATAGCTACAGGAATTAGCAATGAGGACGACCATAGCTCGATTTTCCCCACCCGATCCTCTCTTACCAGAGCGCCTCAAGGATAATGACTTTTCCTCGTCGGAAGCTGATGTGGAAGCAGTTGCCTGATCTTCAGCTAGTTCTAAAAAGATTTTGAGTAACCTCAGCCCTGCCAGCTTAATAATAAAGGAAAGAAAGAAAATTGTGATCACACTCATAGCGATAAGAGTATAAAAATTGTCAGGCTTATCCTCTGAAAAGTGATCGAAAAAGATATAACTAATCATCTGGCCTTGAAATTCCGTAGGGAGTTGGTCGTGAAGGGCAAAAAAACACCACCAACCTACAATAGTGGAAAGTAGATTAATCGATGTAGCTTGCTGCATGCTGGTTTTGCGGTTGAGTTTTAGCCCTCGTTGCAGGACTATCCCTTCCACCGCAATTACCACCAGCAGGAAGAGAGTTTGAAACACGACCGTCTGTAGAGGCCATACAGGTGCCATAATTTTCGGTTTGCTCCAACGTAATAATTTGCATTAAAAACCCGTTTGAGCCACATTTTACCTGCACGATTCGGTGAAACTTGGTTTTGTTGACACCTTATGTTGACACCTTATGTTGACACTTTACAGTTGATTATTGTGTGTCAACCTTCAACAGAAATGGAGCAACTAAATGGGAGCAGGTCTAATGTTCATTAAATTAGACTACCAGTAATTTTCCGATACTGGTAGTTAATTTGAATGAGGGGTGTTACCCCTAAGCCTTTTTTTGCGGGTTTCCTGTTAAAATCCATAACCACAGGCTATACATTGAAGCACGACTAGGAACATCTGTAAAGATGCGATTGGCCGTAGGCCACGCTACGGGAACGCATTTTGTTACATATTTTGTCTCTTAGATACCTGTTTGACCTGCGGTCACCCTTCGCGAACAGAATTTAGGGTTTAGGCTCTAGGGTTTAGACTCTAGGGAGGGTTCTGTTGAAAGTTGTCTAGCTCTCTTAGGACGGAGGTGCTCAAGTGCCCCTGTTGTAGCTCATACCTAATACGATTAGCCTAATACCTAGAATTTCTCGATTATTGCTGTATGGCTTTGCGGTCAGTGTCTGGTAGTTGACTATTAGGGCAATGCTATGGTTGATGGATGTACCCCACACCTGACAGACAAGCCAAAACTTTATCTTTACTGTATCTTTGCTGATCAACTCCCATCACCATGGCGCAAACCTATGACACGACATCACTATGAACCTGAACTCAAACTGCGTTCTGAAAAAGGAGTAGACTACACTAAACTGCGAGACGTACTAGCAGCAGGAAAGTGGAAAGAAGCCGACTTAGAGACAGCCAGGGTACTCCTGGAAGCAGCAGGTCGAGAAGCTGAAAAATGGCTAGATGTAGAGTCGCTCAAAACATTTCCCTGTGCTGACCTGCTGACCATTGACCAGCTTTGGGTAAGATACAGCCAAGGACACTTTGGACTTAGTGTTCAACAATCCATTTATCAAGAGGCTGGAGGAGACTGCGTCAGGCTAGGTGAACGCATCGGTTGGAGAGTGAGGGGAGAGTGGATAGCCTATAGTAAAATCAAATGGAATCTAGATGCCCAGATGGGACACCTACCCGTCTGTATGGCATTCATCTGGAGTAATCATCGGTCTGTATCCGGTATCGTGTGGTTATCTCGGGTAGGGTGTGAGGCGTGGTATACTTCATTTATGCAAAGACTTGTAGAGTGTAGCATATAAGCGTTACAGCCCAAGGAAATAATTCTTTCAACAAAAATTTTAAATAAAAATCACATTTTTTTAGTTTTAGAACTCAAAACTCCCAGGTCTATTGTTTAGAGCGCCCTTTGTACAAACTAGGGATAATTTGTTAGTCTATGGGTTACTCCCCACGCCCTACTGCTGGTGCTGGAAGTCGATAAATCTTTTGGAGCGTTTACCATAAAAAAACATAATTCTCTAAACCTATGAGATAGGCTGTATCTGGATAGACAACAATGGAGTATTGAAACTCTGCGCTCTTCCATAGGCGCAGATTCTTCGGAGGAGTTAACTAACAAATGTTAGCCATTGCTCGAAACAATCACATCAACTTAACCTGCCGTAACACCAATAAGCTTGCAGTCCATCAGGCAGTGCCAATTACCGCTACTCTCTCACGGTGGTGGGGGTTGAGGTTAAGTATGTGGTTTAATTCACTAGCCTTAAAGCCTTTGCTTGTAGGGGCTAAAACTAGACTACGTGGCTGTAGCCAATCAATAATTTCGATTGATTGTCTTTTCAGTGGAAGCTCCCACTACTGGGAGTCCCAGCCAACCGAATGTTTTTTTTTGTATAACTATTATTGTAGTACTTTGACAACAGTTAAAATCGCCTCCTCGCGTTTCCTTCACCAGATAAATAACCACATAAATAACATAAATAACATAAATAATAGTAGTTTCCACTGTCCCGTGAGGCTTTAGATGACCAGCGCTTATATCCTGATTGCCTCAATTTTGGTGTTGGGGGGGTTACTCGCTACCTTAGGCGATCGCATGGGTACACGAGTAGGAAAAGCACGGCTGAGTTTATTTAATCTACGTCCCCGTACTACTGCCACGGTAGTAACAATTATCACCGGTGGCTTAATTTCCGCCTCGACCTTGGGGATTTTGTTTGCCACCAGTGAGTCTCTACGGGATGGGATTTTTGAGCTTGATAATATCCTCAAAAAACTTAGAAGTGCTCGCCGGGAGGTCAGCCAATTAGAGGATGAGAAAGATCGAGTAGAGCGGCAGTTAGAGGACGCCAGAGCAGAGCAAATAGAGGTTCAGAAGCGTTTGGATGAAACCAATCGAAATTTCCAACAGGCTCAAAATCAACTGAAAGACGTCTCTGCTCAGGTTGGGGTGCTGCGTACTGAAATTAAATCACTCCTAAGGGAACGTCAGCTGCTAATCCAACAGCGGAATCAACTCAATGAACAAATTACCCAACTCCAAAGCCAAATCACTCAATTAAAAGAATTGGTGAAGAAACGGGATCAGGAAATGCTGGAGCGAGACCAAGCTATCCAAGAGCGAGACCAAGCTATCCTCAAACAAGACCAAACGATCCAGGATCGGGAGCAGGAGCTGGCTGAGAAAGACCAAGCTATAAAACAATTTGACCAGAAAATTGCTGAACGAGATCAAGTCATTGCTCAGCGTGAAACTTTCCTAAAAGAACTCGAACAAGAACTTAAAGAACTTGAACAACAACTTAAACAAAAGGAGAGTCAACTTGCTGAACGTAATCAACAACTTGAATCACAAGAAAAACAACTGGCTTTTTTAAAACGGGAACTAGCAATTCTAGAACAGTACTATCAGAATTATCGAGTACTGCGTCAGGGAAATGTTGCTTTATTTCGTGGTCAGGTACTCACCTCTGGAGTAGTACGAATTGTCGATCCAACAGCTGTAAATCAAGCCGTTGATCAACTGTTGAGCCAAGCCAATAAGACAGCCGTAGACATTACCCGTGCTAGTAGCAGTAATTCCCAAGAGCCACTGGTGCAAATTACTCAAGCACAAGTAGATCAGTTAATCCAGCAGATTAAAGATGGTAGAGACTACGTGGTGCGAATTCTCTCAGCGGGTAACTACGTTGAGGGGGAAAAACCAATACAAGTATTTGCAGATGCAGCCCTCAATCAGGTTGTCTTTAAGGGGGGTGATGTGCTTGCTACCATCTCGACTAATCCCTCAACTATGACCAATGAGCAAATTCGCAAGCGGCTCGATCAGTTGTTGGCCGCCTCTGAGTTCCGTGCTCGTCGCGCTGGGATTTTGGGTGATATCCAAGTCGGAGATGGTCGGCTGACCACCCTAACCAACTTTATTGAGCAGCTGGAGCAGTATAGTCAACCCCTTAATGTCAAAGCTATTGCCCAAGAAACTGCCTACACAGCTGGTCCTTTAAAAATGCAGCTGGTAGCGAGCTACAATGGAGAAGATGTTTTTAAAACTATTGTTAACTAGCTAGGTGGTCAGCGGTCAGCGGTGAGCGGTTAGCCGTTGGCCACGCTACGGGAATGGCCAGGCTACTTGAGGTGCTTAAAATAAACCTCTTTTATTCAAAAGCTATTCAATAGCTGATAGCTGATTGCTGATAGCTGATAGCTGATTGCTGATTGCTGATTGCTGATTGCTGATTGCTGATTGCTAATTGCTGATTGCTAATTGCTGATTGCTGATTGCTTACTTGTTAACTAGCTAGCTCCTCCACAATTTGCCAATCGGGATTGTTATTAACTGCCTCTTGAAGTAGCTCAAACATTTGCCGACAATGGTTATTAACCTGTAGAGGTAACTCTTCATTTTTGACCACAAAATTTATGGGCACTTGTTGCTCAGTGGCTTTCGATTTGTCAATCAATACGTCCACTGTAACCAGCTTGGTAAAGGATATATTATCCGGACTCTCTCTTGCCATTATATAGTCATCACTCTCGTAGAGAATCTCAAAATGGCAGGATTTTAGAACCTCAATCAGTAACGGTAGAAGACGATCAAGGGAAATAGTGATTTTAATGGAACGATTGTAGCGAGCCATATAGACCTGGGGCTTGCTGATAGCTAAACTTTTCTATCTTGACATTTTCCGCTCTAAACGGACGGAGATTCTAGGTTGATAGACTCGCCATAACCTGACGGGTTTATACCAACCAAGCTAGAGGGCAAATCTACCGAAGGGTTTTAGGTCTTATTGACCCAGTTTTCCGCATTCCCTGCTGTAACTTGTTTCTCAAAACGGCTTTTGATAGCTAACTAGTTATTTGCTTCTAAGCCGACCTAGGTGACCAAATTGTTAGGCAAGGATTACGTAGTACCCTATCTCTGGCGATACTTTTTACTTTACTCTACGGACGAAGGATTTGGGCAATAACTTATTGTTTTTTTTAACTTATTTTTAAATTATTGTTTGAAATTATTGGTTTAATTTGTTGGTTTATTACTTTATTAGTTTATTAACTTATTTTTTTTTTAACTTTTGTTACTTGCTAAATTTTTCTTTCCTACTCTTGTTAAAACTTTACTGTAATCCAGGATTATTTTAACGCAATTAGTCCCAGATGTCAAGAAAACTATCCACGGCGGTTAAAACCGCCCCACACGCTCACGTTTCATCCCCCCTTGAAAAAGACGGGGTTTTCAAGGAAAGACCCAAGGGGTAGGGTGCATCTCATATTTGTAAAAAAGATCGCGAGTGTGCGGAGTGTGGGGAGTGTGGGGCCCGGGCGCGGGGAGTGTGGGGCCCGGGCGCGGGGAGTGTGGGGCCCGGGCGCGGGAATTTTCGCCGGAATTTTTGCCTAATTTCATGCATTGAGATACACCCGGGTAAAGCTTGCGCGAAGGTAAGATTTTTTATAATAATCGAATTTTAAAACATACGAGCGATGAATGTAGCAATCATTGGTTGTGGATACGTTGGTAGTGCAGTTGCTCACCTTTGGCATCAAGAGTTAGGGTTATCAACTACAGTAACCACTACTACCCCTGAGCGTGTCCCAGAACTAGAAACAATTGCTGACCGAGTCGTTGTGGTTAACGGAAACGACCCTATTGGTCTCGAATCGGTAGTGAAAAACCAGGAGATTATTCTTTTGTCTGTGGGTGCTGCCAATGGCAAGGTCTATCAAGAAGCCTACTTAGACACAGCCCAAACCTTAGTTTCTGTGCTCAAAACCACTCCTACGGTACGACAGCTAATTTACACGGGAAGCTATGCTGTCTACGGTGATCGACAGGGAGGCTGGGTAGACGAAACATCACCGATTGCTCCCCCTAGTCCCAATTATGAAATTCTGGCAGAAACTGAGCAGGTATTACTATCAGCATCCAATCCTAATCTGAAGGTTTGTATCCTGCGTCTGGGAGGAATTTATGGTCCGAAGCGGGAACTACTCAAAATATTTGGTCGATTCGCAGGTACTACTCGTGAGGGTTCGGGTCAAGAAGTCACCAATTGGATTCATCTAGATGACATAGTTGGTGCAATAGAATTTGTCCGTTCTCACCAACTTCAAGGGATTTATAACCTAGTAGATGACCAAATACTGACTTATCAAGACTTGCTTGAAAAAGTATTTAAACAGCACAACTTACCCCCCGTATCCTGGGATTCATCCGTTACTAAAGCCCGACCTTACAATGCCCGAGTGTCAAATAAAAAAATAATTGATGCAGGTTACCAGTTTATTCATCCAGAAAAAATTTTCTAATCTGATTACTCGGTGGAATGAGTTTACTGAAAATTAGCCTAAATATAAGGAACGAGGCGATTGGTGCATGAATCGCCTCTAGCCAAGATTCAACAAATACACTATCTAAAACAAGTGTGAATTTTTTGTGATAAATAGGATTTTGAATTTTAGGGAGTAGGGAGTAGGGAGTAGGGAGTAGGGAGTAGGGAGTAGGGAGTAGGGAGTAGGGAGTAGGGAGTAGGGAATTGGGAAAAAATATTGTTTACCTTATTACTACAAGAACCGATAATTACCCTTAATAAAAATCTCCCCATCTCCCCATTTCCCCATCTCCCCATCTCCCCATTTCCCCATCTCCCCATCTCCCCATCTCCCCACACTCTCCTCTCTTTCCCTATTCCCCGCGCCCAGCCCTATTAGCTGATCGGTGGTACGGTCAACCCCTTAAGCGCCACCCCTTCTGCTGATGGGGTTAACCCCTTACTTTGAATTAAAACCCCAAAGCCACCCAATCCGGTGGGATCGATCAACTGGTGTAACCGTTGGCGACGCTGCATAATTTTGATCACATCCTGTGCTGTTGCTTTCGCATTTCCCCTTTCTCTAGGATCAGAAAGGGCAGCTATGCGATCGCCTAATCCCAATGCCATTAGAAACAACCCTTGCTTGGTGAAACCTACCTTACCCAAACCACATAAGTCTCCTTGTCGCTCTAAGGCAGTAAAATCCACATGAGCAGTAATGTCTTGTTCGCCGATATAACTATAGGGGTTATTATGGTGCCGGTGGCGATAATAACACTGTAATGTTCCCTGATCACGGGCTGGCAAATAATACTTTTGGGCTGGATAGCCATAATCAATGGTTAGGAAAAAGCCCTTGTTTAACCATTTCGCAACCGTTTTAATCCAATCCAGTGCGGCGAGATTCACCTCAGAGCGATAACCCTCTGGATAGGAACCAGAGAACAAATTAATACCTACCAAATCAAAATACTCTCTCAGTTGCGGTGTAGAAGGGGTATCTAAAACTTCTACAAACTTAATGTCATCGCCATCCTGCTCAACAGTTGCGATATAGATTTCTTTGAGATCTCCTGCTTGCAGCACAACTTGATGTACCGGTAACGCATCAACCAATTCGTTAGAAAAACAGCAACCAGTCAGGGAATTGTCTTCTATTTCTTCCCAAGAACACCACCGCACAGGTAACGAGTGCTGGTGATGGTCGAGTCTGGGTAGGTTTAGTTTCAACAACAGCTGCTTCTGTTGAGCAATCATTGCTGTTGCCTTTTCCACAATGATGTAATTTACGGCACCATAGCAATCTGGGTAGTGCTGGTGCAAGTAAACTAGAACATCTGCGGCTAGGAGTCCCTGTCCTGCTCCCATTTCCATCAGAGTAAAGGGATTAGGTTGTCCGAGGATATCCCACATTTGGGCAAACTGTTCAGCAAGTAACTCCCCGAAGTCTTTTCCTAGGTGGGGTGAGGTGAAAAAGTCTCCTGATGAACCAATGTTAACTGCACCACTGGCGTAGTAACCTAGCTGTGGATGGTATAGTGCTAAGTCCATGTACTGGGCAAAGGTAATTCGCTGGTTAGGTGCTGTAGCAATGTGATTAGCAATTACCTTAGGTAGGGGTTGAGTAGATGGAAGGTTTGAATTCAAGAAATTAGTCATTAGACTTCTTGCAGAAGTCGGGAATAGGGAACAGGGAACAGGGAACAGGGAACAGGGAACAGTGGACAAGAATTGACGGAAACACGATCAGAAAACTAATTTTGTAAGAGGTTTATTATACATATATACCATTTCTGGTACTTATGAGGTACAGACAATTTCATTCTACCTACTCCCTACTCCCTACTCCCTACTCCCTACTCCCTACTCCCTACTCCCTACTCCCTACTCCCTACTCCCTACTCCCTTTGCTATAGCTTAGGTAGACACTTTTTTATTAGCCGTGAATACCCCATTGGGTTGAGTAATCACTGCTTGAGTCACAACCCCTGCATTATCGGTAGTGAAGTTAATACTATATCCTGGTAAATCCTTAAAATAAAACTCGGTTCCTTGGTAACGAACTAACTCTATCTCTTGCTGACTAGCTAATGACACAAATAGTTTATTATCTTTGATCAAGATAGTTATGGATTGACCAGAAAACTCATATTAACCCACAAATTTTTCCATAAAACTAGTGGTTAAAATGCTTTGGTCAGGGATTCGTTCAAATACAATATCCTTCACCGTCGGTTCTAGAGGTATGGACAGTCTCTGAATATTTCCTTTGGGGTCATTAAAGAATGATAATAGTTGAAAATTATCAGAGGATTCTGATAGTAATTCAAAACTATCATAGTGGTAGTGCTTTAGTTCTTCAACGATGGAATTATAAGTTGCCGTTAACTGCTGGTCTTTGAGCGCAATGGAAAGTATTCCGTATCCGGGATGCTCAAAATCTCCTGTGTAATCTTCTAGGGGATGTGATGGTTGAGTGCCAGTTTTAGGCTGTGGTTTGGTGTTCTGTTTGCCTTGTTCAGCAGCTTGTTTAGCTTCCTCAAGCTTACTCTTAATCCTTTCATTCCAAGGAACTTCGTCGAGACCGAGCAAGCGATCGCAAATGTGATAAGTTATAATACTTCGCAATTCGGTTCCTTGGAGATTGGTGAGAACTACCACACCAATTTTATCTTGAGGCATCAACGTTGTCAGGGCAAAAAATCCGTCAATACCACCGCTATGCTGAACGTGATTATGACCTCGGTAGGCAGTGAGGTTCCATCCTAATCCATAAGAGGAATGCCAGAATTCCGGATACCCAAGGGATGACGGCCTCACGATTTGTGGCGTATACATCTCAGTCAGAATATCAGGGTTGATAATCTGCTTATTCTCATAGTTTCCCTGGTTTTGATGGAGTAGAAGCCACTTCGCCATATCAGTAACATTGGAATTAATAGAGCCAGCAGGACCAATAGTGTCGATATTGCGAAATGGGATGGCTTTAACTACGTCATCTTTCTCTCGATAAGGAAGGGAAAAATCGTCAGTCTCCTGGGATTTGACAACGGAAAAATTGCTGTCTACCATCGACAAGGGATTAAAAATTTCCTGCTGAACAAATTCTTCCCAGCTGCTCTCGGCAATTTGACCGACTAAGTAGCCAGCCGTAATGTACATCAAATTTTGATACTGATAGACACTCCGCAATTCATGATTAGGTTCGAGATACTGTAAGCGCTCAACTATTTCTTTACGAGTGAAAGGACTGTTATACCAGATAGCATCGTGACCGGGTAAGCCAGAACGATGAGTGACTAGGTCACGGAGAGTCATGTGTTCACTAGCATAGGAATCGTATAGTTTAAATGTGGGCAGATAATGTCTAACTGGTTTATCCCAATTTAATTTTCCTCGCTGAGCCAAGATGCCCATAGCCATTGTGGTAAACGCTTTAGTGCAAGACCCAATCGCAAAGAGGGTTTTAGAGGTTACTTTTAAGCCTTTTTCTACATCCCTAAAACCAAAGCCCTCACAAAAGATGATCTGGCTATCGTGAACAATAGCGACTGCCAGCCCTGGGACTTTCCACTCTTCCATTCTCTGGTTAATAAAATCACTCAGACCTTCCATTAGTTGCTCTCCATTGATGTTAATTTCAGAAGTTTCGACGCCAGTTGCTCATCTGACTCCCCACACTTCCCACACTTCCCACACTCCTCCCACACTTCCCACACTTCCCACACTCCTCCTACTCCCCTTTCCCCAACTCCTCCTTGTCCTGTTTACTGATAATCACTTAATTTCCCCATGGCAAATTAAGTGAAGCGGGTCACCATTGGCGGTAAAATTAGATAAGATAGGTATATCTACTAGAGAAAAATTACTTATGGCTAGTGGTAAATCCCAGAATCCCGCAACTCTGTCTTACCGCGAATTGCAAATCATCGAACATGTAGCGGCTGGTTTAACCAATCTCGAGATCGCCCAGGAGCTGGCAATCAGTAAGCGCACTGTTGATAATCATATCAGTAACATTCTGACCAAAACCTGCACTGATAACCGGGTTGGTTTGGTTCGTTGGGCCTTAAAGTGGGGCAAAGTTTGCTTGAATGATGTCAATTGCTGTCCTTTACCAGCCCCTGGTCAAACCCAGTGATACCAATCACTCATCCAGTCCCGGAGATTATTGAATCATTACTTACTGATAGTTTTCGGAACTGATAGCTTTGAGAGTCGGCTTGATGCTAGGATTAGGCAGTTTTGCTCAGGTTTATTTAATTAAGTTGGTTTAACTAATTTTATTTTTTAAAGCCACCAGTTCAGCACCTCAGGGGCTCTCTTAACCGCCCAGCTACAGAGCAAGAAACCCATGATTATGTAAGTCACACTGGCATAATTAGTTTAGTTGTCCAGGGTGACTTATAGGCTTTTGGCTGACTGCTGATCACTCAAAGCTGATCACTCAAAGCTGATCACTCAAAGCTGATCACTCAAAGCTGATCACTCAAAGCTGATCACTCAAAGCTGATCACTCAAAGCTGATCACTCAAAGTTGACCGCTCAAGGTATATCTTAAGTATATCTTAAGATATTTTTAGCGATCGCGGGCAATCTTTCTCTAGGATGTCCCATACCTGTTTCGGGGTTAGGGTAGATCTCGTAGATATCTAGACTGCTATTCCTTTCGTTCCACTACTACTTTCAATCGAGCCGCCAATGCCCCGATCGCTCCCAGGGCGACTAACCAAGGAGCCAAGAAAATAGCAGTAAATCCTCCTAATACGCCAAAAGTTAGCGGAATCTCCAACAAAATCCGATCCTGCTCATTTTTGATCATAATTCGGCGAATATTCCCCTGATTAATTAGGTCTTTAACTTTGTCAATCAGGTCATTACCACTAATACTGAATTCTTCGACACTGACCTTTGGTTGAACATCTGCCTCTACGGAATTGGAGTGATTGTTAATTTGTTGATCAGTTGGTTCATTCATGGTAAGCTGCTAAGGCACCGGCTTGGTCATTATGGTCATTACTTTTCTACATTAGCTCGAAAATAATTGTTAGTGTTGATACAAAATGCTAGAAGACTGGTGGTAAAGCATTTTGGGTTTTATAATATATATTCGAGATGTTCGTTCTATAATTGTTTGACACCGCTGTGACTAAAACCCCCCTACCCCTTAGTATCGGCGACCAGAGGGACCAAGCGACCCAACAACCGGACGCTTTGGGACGTTTTGGTAAATTTGGTGGCAAGTATGTTCCAGAAACCTTGATGCCTGCTCTAAGTGAACTAGAGCAGTCTTTTGAGCAATACCGTAATGACCCGGATTTCCAACAGGAACTACAACAACTGCTGCGAGACTATGTGGGACGTCCTAGTCCTCTGTATTTTGCTGAACGTCTGAGTAACTACTATACCAAATCTGATGGTAGTGGACCACGGATTTATTTAAAACGGGAAGATTTAAATCACACCGGTGCTCACAAGATTAATAATGCTCTGGCTCAGGTATTGCTAGCCCAGCGCATGGGTAAGCGGCGCATCATTGCTGAAACGGGAGCGGGTCAGCATGGTGTGGCTACCGCAACAGTATGTGCTCGATTTGGTCTCGAATGCGTCATTTATATGGGCGTTCAGGACATGGAACGGCAATCCCTGAATGTATTTCGGATGCGGCTACTGGGAGCAACGGTGCAACCGGTATCGGCTGGGACTGGTACTCTCAAGGATGCTACCTCGGAAGCGATTCGAGATTGGGTGACAAATGTGGAAACTACTCACTATATCCTTGGGTCAGTGGCAGGTCCTCATCCTTACCCAAAAATGGTACGGGATTTCCATGCTGTGATTGGCCAGGAAACTCGCGCTCAATGCTTGGAAAAGTGGGGCGGTTTGCCGGATATTTTGTTAGCTTGTGTCGGAGGTGGCTCCAATGCCATGGGCCTGTTCCATGAGTTTGTTAATGAACCCTCTGTGCGGCTGATTGGAGTAGAAGCAGCAGGCGCTGGTGTAGATTCTGCTAAACATGCGGCTACTCTAACTAAGGGACGACCAGGAGTGTTGCACGGGGCAATGAGTTATTTGCTCCAAGATCAGGATGGTCAGGTGCTCGAAGCTCACTCGATTAGTGCTGGATTGGACTATCCTGGTGTTGGTCCAGAGCATAGCTATTTGAAGGATAGCAGTCGGGCAGAGTATTATAGTGTTACAGACAAAGAAGCGGTGGCTGCGTTTCAACGCTTGTCTCAGCTGGAGGGAATTATACCGGCACTGGAAACATCTCATGCGATCGCATATCTCGAAACTCTGTGTCCCCAACTCAGTGGTAATCCCCAGATCGTGATTAACTGTTCCGGTCGGGGTGATAAGGATGTGCAAACTGTTGCTAAATTTATGTCAGCTCAGACCTCGAAAGATTAAGAAAATAAAAAATACATAGGAAATGTGGACTGTCAAGGGTAAATTGTAAACTACGATACAGTAATTCCTAGAAATTAGAGCCCAGCTTTTAGCCAGCCTGCTCATGCCAACACCATTGGTCAAGATTAGTTTGGGAATGCTGATCTTTGCTGTGGAATTAACCCAAGTTTTTATCAAGGGTGGTTAACTCTAGTAACCACTGTGATTTATTTGCTAGTTATGGTGCTATAACATCGCTTTACAGCGATAAATAAAACTACTAACTGACACTACTAACTGACACTACTAACTGACACTACTAACTAACACTACCGGTAGTGGTTAGTCTCAGTGGTTACTGTCATCTTAACGAATAACTATGCCGTAGACCTTCTGATCATGGGAACAGAAACGGTACCCCATAGGAGCATCGAATCAACCAAATCCTGGGAGTTATCCCTAACAATACTATCGCATCAATACTATCGCATCAAACATTATCCCATCCAACAAACTTCTAGAACCTACAACCTATAACCTTTGAACCAATGACCAACACAACTGTAATTGAAGAATTGAAGGATTTTCAAGTTTGCGATCGCGATTTACCCGAATCTATATGCCAAGAGTATCTAAGGGCAGATTCCCTCGCCGTGGATACGGAAACCATGGGACTGATTTACCAACGCGATCGCTTATGTCTTGTACAGCTGTGTGATCCACAAGGACGAGTCACCTTTGTCCGCATTGACAAAGGACAAACAGAAGCACCCCGATTAAAACAGTTGTTAGAAGCGACTAATGTGCTCAAAGTGTTTCACTTTGCTCGGTTTGATGTCGCTATGCTCATGCAAAATCTCGGTATTGAAGTCAATCCTGTATTCTGCACCAAGATTGCTAGTAAGTTAGCCCGCACCTATACTAGTAGCCATGGTCTCAAAGAATTGGTCAAAGAGCTAGAACGGATAGATTTGGATAAAAGTGCTCAGAGTTCTGACTGGGGTAATGTCGCTAACCTCTCCGATGAGCAGTTGGAATACGCTGCTAATGATGTACGCTACTTGTTAAATGTGCGGCAAAAACTGATCAATATGCTGGAACGGGAAGACCGGTGGGAATTAGCTCAACAGTGCTTTGAGGCGTTACCGACTATGGTATCTCTCGATTTGTTGCACTATCGAGATGTATTTGAACATTGAACAATCGGCGTTGGTGAATCTTCTTTTGAATAGGAGTAGAGTGGGCATCCTGCCCGCCTGGGAATATATTGAAACTGGCAAGATGCCAGTTCCACCAAGATGCCCGTTCCACCAAGATGCCCGTTCCACCAAGATGCCCGTTCCACAAAAGTCTTAAAATCATTCCATTATTAAGCAACGCCGAATAATCAGAGACTGTTCAGAAAGTAGATATTAAAACACTGATTAGTCCCTGACTATTGGTGGGTTACCGGAGATAGCTCCTACAGTCTCGTTGCCTAACTTAACCGATGCCAGGAGCTAAGCAAAGTTTAACAAACAGTTTCCAAGCTCCAAAATCCAACTTAAACTAGTAGAGGGGGGTGTGACCCATAGCCCCTCCAGGAGATACCAGTGAAACGTATGTTTAGTTGGAAACGTGCCCAAATCCCCTTGTGTTTGGGTGCTTTTTTGATATCAGTACTGATTAGCCTATTAACCATAGCACCTAGTCAAGCACAATCTCAGGCAACTAAAACCTTGCCGCGATTGGAGATTACCCAAGGATGGCACTATCTCTGGGGTGATGTTTCTATCAATAACCTCCATAATGCCAAGCTTTGTCCTAAGCTCGAGATTTCCAACGGCGACCCTTGCTGGAAAGAATTTACGTTTCCAGAAAGACTATGGAAGTCACAGCAAGATCAACAGCAAAACAATGTTTGGTTAGGGGTTAGGTTACCAGAGGGTAAATTGCAATCTCCCACTCTTTATCTCGGAGCAGTTCCGAATATACTAGAAGCTTATTTAGATGAGCAACTGATTTATACCCGATTATCCCCTAACTCATTGCCTCCAGGTCATGGTGAAGGGTATCAATGGCCAATTGTTCCTCTTGATTCAAATTTTTCCGGCAAATCATTGTTCATTAATGTTTATGTCGGTGGTGAGCAGTCTATTTACATCGGTTTTTTCGACCGGATAGTTATTGGTTCTAAATTTAACGTAATTCGGTGTTTATTCAAAGACGAAATAAGCACTATTTTAGGCTGCATTTTTATTTTAATTGGGCTGTGGTTTAGTTTAACCTGTCTATTCCGGTCTCAAGATAAACGATTGATTCTAGCCTTTGCATTATTAGCCATAGCTGGTGGCATTTACAACCTTAGCCAATCAACCATTGTTCCCTTATTATTTAAGGATTCAATGAATTGGGAGTATAGTCGATATACGGCTTTTTGTTTTCTTCCTATTCTGAGCCTGATTGGTTTTGAACAAATATTTGGTTCAGGGTATTTTTCCATCATCCAGCGGTTATGGCAAATTCACCTAATTTATTCCGTAATTTCTTTAGGATTAATTTTTATCTACAACAGTTCCTGGTTGTATGAGATATATATTGATCACTACCTGCTCCTGGCTAGTACAATAATTTTATTGATCCATGCTATTCCTATAGCTATTAATAAGAGAAACTATTATGCGAAAATATTTAGTTTAGGATTATCTATCCTGGCTATAACAGCAATGCATGATATTTTAGTTTATCGCTTTGAACCGGAAAATTGGTATCAGCGATTCTATCCTTGGGGAATGTTGCTTTTTATCCTATCCTTAGGATTAATTTTAGAACGACGATTTGCTGAAACCAGGCGACTGCTAAAGGAATATAACCAGAAACTAGAAACCAAGAATGCTGCTCTTCAGGAAATGGATCAGCTCAAAAATGAATTCTTAGCTAATACATCTCATGAACTGAAAACACCTCTGAATGGCATTATCGGCATCGCTGAATCTCTGATTGATGGAGCAACAGGTGAGTTATCCCAGTCAACAGCATCTAATCTTTCTCTGATTGTCTCTAGTGGCAAACGGTTAACTCAGCTTGTTAACGATTTACTGGATTTTTCTGCCCTCAAGCATAAACAAATCAACCTGAGAATCAAGCCAGTGGGGATGCGAGAAATCACAGAAGTTGTTTTATTGCTATCCCGTCCCCTTGTGGGTAATAAAAACCTACAACTGATTAATCAAGTTTCCTCATCGAGTCCCCCTGTGGATGCTGATGAAAACCGACTCCAACAGATTCTCTATAATTTGGTGGGTAATGCCGTTAAATTTACTGAACGTGGTACCATTAAAGTATCAGCAGAGGTGGTCAATTCTTATCTTAAAATTACCGTTTATGATACAGGGATTGGTATCCCACCTGATAAAGTAGACCGAATTTTTGAAGCTTTTGAACAAGGGAATGGCTCCATTAATAGGAAATATGGAGGAGTGGGGTTAGGTTTAGCTGTTACTAAAAAACTGGTGCAGCTCCACGGCGGAAATATTGATGTGGAGTCTACGCCAAACCTTGGCTCACGGTTTAGTTTCACTCTACCGATATCAAAGGGTAAAGTAGAGAGGAAACAGCGAGAGGAAGTTTCCCAGGTTCAGAATTATTTGGCGATGGCAAGTGACTCTGAACACTTGATATCTGATCACCTGATATCTGATTACCTGATGTCTGATCACCTGATATCTGATCACCTGATATCTGATCACCTGATGTCTGATCACCTGATATCTGATCACCTGATATCTGATCACCTGATGTCTGATCACCTGATGTCTGATCAGAACTTATCACCACCAACTATGAAAGCCTTGAAAATCTTGATTGTAGATGATGAACCAGTAAATCTTCAGGTTTTGGTCAACCATCTTTATCTGCAAAACTATAAGATTACTAAAGCAGTTAATGGCGAAGATGCATTCACAAAAATTACCCAAGGATACAAACCAGACTTGATTTTACTGGATATTATGATGCCGAAAATGACCGGCTATGAGTTCTGTAAAAAAATCCGTGAGAAATATCTACCGAATGAACTACCCGTAGTCTTGTTAACCGCTAAAAATCAGATCTCAGATTTGGTAGCAGGATTTGCAGCAGGAGCGAATGATTATTTAACTAAGCCCATATCCAAAAATGAATTGCTAGCACGAATTAAGACCCATCTTCAGTTAGCCAAAATTAATGTAGCTTATGGACGCTTTGTGCCTCGGGAGTTTCTGCAATTTTTAGAAAGGGACAGTATTATTGATGTCCAATTAGGGGACAATGTCCAAAAAGAGATGACAGTACTTTTTTCTGATATTCGCTCCTTTACTAGTTTATCAGAGAAGATGTCACCGCAAGACAATTTTAATTTTATCAATGACTATTTAAGTCGAGTCAGCCCAGTGATTCGTAATTATAACGGCTTCATTGATAAATATATTGGTGATGCGGTGATGGCGTTGTTTCCCGAAAAGGCTGATCATGCCCTAAAGGCAGCCATTGAGATGCAAAAGCAAGTTTATAGTTATAACTCCCATCGGAACAATAGTGGTTATGAACCGATTGCGAGTGGTATTGGTTTGCACAAGGGGAGTTTAATTTTAGGAACAGTGGGGGAATCTCAACGGATGGATACAACCGTGATTGCTGATACTGTAAATTTGGCCTCCCGTTTGGAAAGTTTAACCAAGATTTATGGAGCAGAGATTTTGATTAGTAAACCAACCTTGAATGATCTGGATAATCGAGAAAGTTATCATTATCGGTGTCTAGGGCGAGTTAAGGTGAAGGGTAAAAGTAAACCGGTGGAAATCTTTGAAGTGTATGATGCTAATCCTGAGGATTTGATTGCTTTCAAGTCCAAAACAACTCCTCGGTTTGAGGAAGCAGTTGCCTATTATGTAGAAAAAAAGTTTGCTCAGGCGCAACGGATTTTTGAGGAACTTTTAGAGAGTAATCACCAAGACCGGGTGGTTGAACTTTATATTGAACGGTGTGTTAAAGCCCGGGAGTGTGGGGTTTCGGAATTGGATATTGTGATTACTTGAATTGGTTATTAAGGGAATAGGGAGTAGGGAGTAGGGAGTAGGGAGTAGGGAGTAGGGAGTAGGGAGTGTGGGGAGATGGGGAGATGGGGAGATGGGGAGATGGGGAGATGGGGAGAGATGTAGGGTGGGCAGTGCATCAGACAGATTGATGTGCTTACCATCAGGTTGCGAGGCACTGCCCACCAAGGATTAATCACAATAGTAGTAGATGTAGGGTGGGCACTGCATCAGACAGATTGATGTGCTTACCATCAGGTTGCGAGGCACTGCCCACCAAGGATTAATCACAATAGTAGTAGATGTAGGGTGGGCACTGCATCAGACAGATTGATGTGCTTACCATCAGGTTGCGAGGCACTGCCCACCAAGGATTAATCACAATAGTAGTAGATGTAGGGTAAGCACTGCATCAGACAGATTGATGTGCTTACCATCAGGTTGCGAGGCACTGCCCACCAAGGATTAATCACAATAGAACAGATGTAGGGTGGGCAGTGCATCAGACAGATTGATGTGCTTGCCATCGGGTTGCGAGGCACTGCCCACCAAGGATTAATCACAATAGAACAGTTGTTGATCACCTCAAGAGGTTTTGTGTTGATGAACTAAGCCTGTTAATAACCTTGGCCAATAGGCCACGCTACGCGAACAACGTACTAACCTTAAACCTTGGCCAATAGGCCACGCTACGCGAACAACGTACTAACCTTAAACCTAATAACCTTCAACATCATAACCTTCAACTTACTAACCTTCAACCTGCTAACCAAAAAAAAGTAGCCGCAGAAATACGTTCCACGGCTAGCAATTTTTACTTATGTCTCAACTTTGTAAACCTAATCAAACATAATCCGATCAGACCGTAAGCTATCAGCTTTCAGCTATCAGCTTTCAGCTATCCGTTTTCAGTTTTCAGCTATCAGCCAACGGCTGACCACTGACCACTGACCACTGACCGCTAACATCAGACCTGATGCTTTGGCCAGGGGGCAAAGCCCCCTGAAATTTAAGCCCTTAACCCAGAGTTAAATACTTCGTCATCATGGTAATGAATTCGCCAGGAATGCCAGTCGGCTGAAGGGGGCTCCACTCATCAATTTGGGCGTAACCCCGTGCATAAAGGGTATGCATGGTGTTGCTTATTGCCTGGCGGGAGCCCTTCAAAATGTGCTTAATGGGGTATTTTTTTGGAGACCGTTCCTGAGGAGTATTACTAGGAGTAATTTCCTCAGGATTGTTTTCTGGATTAGGGCGAAAGTTGTCAGACATAGTAAAAAAAACGTTTTAAGGCTTATAACTATAATTATAACGATTAAAAATTGTTTTGTCAAGGGATTTTATGATTTTTTTCGAGAGGGGTAATTGAAAAAAAATGTACGGATTATGGAATGCGATCGCTTTTAGCGTGACCTTTGGTCAATCGCGTTTTTTTTAAAGGAACAGGTAACAGGTAAAATCGTAAATATTAGTTAGCGTTCGCGTAGCGTGACCTATGGTCAATCCCATAGATATATTTCAGATAATCGCATTTTTTTGGGAGTAATTTTATCGATAGCCACGGAAACATTAAATCGGGAAAGTAATAAATTGTGATAAGTTTTTTTTTCCTGCTCCCTATCTCCCTATCTCCCTATCTCCCTATCTCCCTATCTCCCTATCTCCCTATCTCCCTATCTCCCTATCTCCCTATCTCCCTATCTCCCTATCTCCCTATCTCCCTATCTCCCTATCTCCCTA
>NZ_JAAHHU010000920.1:0-1949 GCF_010672095.1 Moorena sp. SIO3I6
ATTTGAAGAGCAGGTAGAGAAAACACCAGATGCAATAGCAGTGGTATTTGAAGAGCAAAGGTTGACATACTCCGAATTAAATCGCAAAGCCAATCAACTAGCCCATTACTTGCAAAAATTGGGAGTAGTTGCAGAAACCCTAGTAGGAATATGTCTAGAGCGATCAGTTGAGATGATAGTAGGTTTATTAGCTATACTCAAAGCCGGAGGAGCTTATGTGCCATTAGACCCGAATTATCCAACTTCGCGTCTCAATTACATGGTAGAAGATGCACAACTATCCATCATCTTGACTCAAGAAAAATGGCAACATCATCTACCATCTACAGCAGCTCAAGTAATATGTCTGGACCCAGAGCTACCAAATACAGCAAGTTCAGAAAACCTAACAGTATCAATAACATCAGAGCATCAGGCATACATGATGTATACCTCCGGCTCCACTGGTCTACCCAAGGGAGTGAACATCAGACATCAAGGAGTAGTGCGACTGGTAAAAAATACCAACTATATTAAGCTCACAGAAGAAGACATATTCCTACAATTAGCACCCATATCCTTTGATGCAGCTACACTTGAAATTTGGGGCAGTCTGCTTAACGGAGGAACCCTAGCAGTAATGCCACCCCATCAACCCTCCCTAGGAGAAATAGGAGCAGCAATTAGGGAAAACCAAGTCACGACCCTATGGCTGACAGCAGGATTATTCCAACTGATGGTAGAAGAGCAACTGGAAAACTTAAAATCATTAAAGCAACTATTAGCAGGAGGAGACGTATTATCAGTAACCCATGTGCAGAAAGTAGTAGAAAAACTCCCAGGATGTCAACTAATCAATGGTTACGGACCAACAGAAAACACCACATTCACCTGCTGCTTCCCAGTCAAAGCTGATAGTAATCTAGAAAAATCAGTACCCATAGGCAAGCCAATATCCAACACCCAGGTATACATCCTCGACTCCCAATTACAACCAGTGCCCATAGGAGTGCCTGGAGAACTTCATATTGGAGGAGATGGTTTAGCAACAGGCTACCACAACCGCCCCGAACTCACATCCGATAAATTCATAGTCAACCCCTTTGACAAGTCACAAGCCACAAGATTATATAAAACTGGAGACTTAGGACGTTATCTACCAGATGGCAACATCGAATTTATAGGTCGAATTGACCATCAGGTAAAAATTAGAGGATATCGTATTGAAACCGGAGAAATAGAAGCTACCCTAACTCAACATCCTACAGTCAAAGAAACAGTAGTATTAGCAAGAGAAGATAACTATGGTAATAAAGGTTTAGTAGCTTATCTAGTGCTAGAAAGTGAAATTATAGAAGTATCAGAGACAGAACAAATAGATAAACTGAAACATTATCTGAAACAGCAGTTGCCAGAATATATGATACCTAGTAGGTTTGTACTGTTGTCCCAACTGCCTCTGACTCCCAATGGCAAGGTAGACCGCAAGGCTTTACCAGCACCAGATTTAGCTATTAGTGCGTCAACAGAGTATATGGCTCCTGAGACGGAGACACAGAAGGTATTAGCAGAAATTTGGGCAGAAGTGTTGGGTATAGAACAGGTGGGAATACATGATAACTTCTTTGATTTGGGTGGTCATTCTTTGATGGCAACTCAGGTTGTGTCTCGGGTGCGACAGGCTTTTGGGAATGAACTGACTTTACAGGGTTTATTTGAGTCACCAACTATTGCTGGCATAGCTAAAAATCTTGAAGTGCTGCGTCAGCTACCCCAAGATAAGACTACGTTAATTTCAGAAACAGAAGAATATGAGAGGTTTGTGTTATGAAAACAGTTAATTTTATTTCTTACCTGCAAAATCTGGGTGTTAAACTTTGGATAGAGCAAGAGCAACTGGAATGTTATGCTCCCAAGGGAGTAATGACAGCAGAGCTAAAACGGAATCTAGTGGAGCGCAAGACAGAAAT
>NZ_JAAHHU010000921.1:0-1948 GCF_010672095.1 Moorena sp. SIO3I6
ATATCATGACTTAACTTAAGATGTTTTAGTAAATTAAATGTCCGTACCTGAGTTCCTCCCCTAGTGGGGGGATAAGGAAAGGTGGCAGATAGCATGAGAATTTTCATCATATCTTCAGGTTAGGTAAGAAGTTGCTATAAGTCATATCTAGTTCGTTATAACCGGGTGCATGTCAATTTTGTTAATCCCTGATTCAGATCCCCCTAAATCCCCCTTAATAAGGGGGACTTTTCCATCTAATTCCCCCCTTTTTTAAGGGGGGTTAGGGGGGATCTATTTACCTAATTACAAAGTTGACATGCTCCCGTTATAACCGGACTTGATATCAGGCATCCAATAGGATAATTTTATGTCAACAAATCAATGAATTGAGTGGCTTGATAGTTTCATAGATAACAATACAATGATTCAACGAGTCCCCAAGGTTAGTGTGTGTATTCCTACATTCAATCGCGTTAATTTACTTCCTTATGCGATTGACAGTGTTATTAAACAAACGTATCAAGACTGGGAATTAATTGTCTGTGATGATGGTTCAACTGATGACACTCCTGAGTTAATGTCCCAGTATCAGGATAGCCGAATTAACTACATCCGTCACCCCAAAAATATTGGAAAAAGTAATAACATGCGCTCTGGATTTGATGCGGCATTGGGGGAATATTTTATTAAATTTGATGATGATGACCGGCTGACACCTGAATTTTTAGCCAAAACAACGGCTATCTTAGAGCCAGACCATACTATTGATTTTGTTGGGACAGATCATTGGGTAATTAATATTAATAATACTAGGGATGAATCAGCTACAAAATTAAACTCTCAGAGGTGGGGAAGAACTAAGTTAATCGAAGGGATTGTTGATAAGTTAATTGAGGTTGTTTTTATTCAGCAGAGCTTTCAAATTGGCGCTACGTTATTTAGGATGCAGGCGTTGAAAGATGTGGAATTTATGCGTCCTAACATCCAAAATTGTGAAGATAATGATTTATTCGTTCGGCTGGCTATGGCGGGCAAGAAAGCTTATTATTTACCCGAATTGTTAATGGAATATCGATTTCATGCCCAACAGCAAGGGATTAGTCGAGCAATTCCCTATTTACAGGATAAACTGCGTTATCTAGAAAGTTATAACTTTGACTCAGAAATGTTGGAGACAGTTAGGCGATCGCGCCTAACGGAAACTAAGCTACTACTAGGATTGCGGCTGATTGAAATTGGACAAACATCAACTGGACGTGAATTAGTTTGGTCAGGAAAAGCTTGCTCCCCCTCAAAAGCTTGGGTTGCTTTGGTGTTGTCCCTATTGCCACAAGGATGGCGTTCTCAGGCGTTTAGTGTGTTGCGTCAATTGAAGGAATAGACTCTCTGGGAATTTGGCACTAGAAAAAATCTGATTAAATTGCCAAGGCATTGGCCGCCTCACCATGCTGAAGCAAATTTCCACTCTTTTGGTGCCCGTTCCCTTGGTGAGGTTCGGGCAGCGCCTTGTCGCACCGCCTTTCACGAGACTGTCTAAGTATTTTTACTTAAATACTTAGACAGTCTTGCTAGTTTCTAGAGCTTTTTGGATGGTTGCAACAGTTGAGCCAAGAATCTAGGGTATAACTTCTCCCGTCCCCCCTGTGTGTACTGATCAAACCATTGTTAGACTGATCAGTTTCAGGATCTATGAACTTGCTCTCTGACGGTGGGGGAGGTAGGAGCTCGTGTTTACGTAAGAATTCTTAACAAAATTTTTCATTAAATCAGTTTACTCTAATAATTTGGAAAGATATTCGCTTGTCTGTAAGTAGTAATACAAATACCGTCAACTTTAGGAACAAAAATAAAGAATGAGTACCAATTTAGCCACCAAGTTGCGTGAAGGCACAAAAAAATCCCACACCATGGCAGAGAATGTGGGTTTAGTCAAGTGCTTTTTGAAAGGAACCGTTGAAAAAACCTC
>NZ_JAAHHU010000922.1:0-1948 GCF_010672095.1 Moorena sp. SIO3I6
TGTATTCCAAAAAGTGATATTGTTTTAGCTTTTCATCCTCCAGATGTTCGCAAATTTACTGAGTTTGCTGTTAGTTAAAATCCGGTTAGGTTGTGTGGAACAGGCTTCCAGCCTGTGGCAATTTTCGGAAGGGCACATGATTGATGATCAATTGGTTAATGGTTGATGATTTGCCCACCCTACCCCTACTTACAACCACAAAATGGAGATAAAATGTCCCTAATTCAAGAAGATATCGAACAAACGTTTAGGCAACTCGTTCACCAGTGGCGGGAAGAAACCAGAGGAATTTCATCAACCACTCAAGCAGCTATGCATCCTGCTTATCAACAAATTATTGGCATGGGAAAAGAAGCAATTCCGTTATTATTAAGGGAACTTGAACAAAAATCTGGACGGTGGTTTTGGGCTTTAAAATCCATTACTAGAGAAGATCCTGTTCAAGAAGAACATCAGGGGAATACTCAAGAAATGATCAAAGCATGGCTAAATTGGGGACTCCGTAACGGTTATAAATGGTAGGCAATGAGGCGTGGTTATCGCAAGTCAGACAATGGATTGAAAGGGATTATCCTAATTTAGTCTCTACAAATTATCACATAACCAGTGCTGATACAATTGATTATAATTGTGTGGCTTGGGCGGCTGAAGATACTCAAAGATGGTGGTGGCCAGATCCAATGAAAGAGAGTTATTGGCCAGTTAATGTTCCAAGAGTTGAGACACTTTTGGCTTTTATTAAAGCTTTTGAAACTCTTGGTTATGTAATCTGTGAAACCCCTGATTTAGAAGAAAATTATCAAAAAATAGCCATTTACATTTTAAATGGTAAACCCACTCATGTTGCTAGACAACTATTAAACGGAAAATGGACGAGTAAATTAGGACAGGATGAGGATATTGAACATGATACATTAGAAGGGTTAACTGGAGACAAATACGGTCAAGTCGCCCAAGTTATGAAGCGACAAGTAGGTAGATAAATAGGGAACAGGGAACAGGGAACAGGGAACAGGGAACAGGGAACAGGGAACAGGGAACAGCTCAGGTAGGGTGGGCAAATGGACATGATTGATGTAAAAATGGTATTACATTGATTATTTGCCCACCCTACTACCTGAGTTTGCTGTTAGTTAAAATCCGGTTAGGTTGCGCATTTAGAGGTTGTCTGAGAAGTCTCATTTGCTACATCCAAGCCCCCGTTGGTCCCCATCTGTAAAAAAGCGAAGCATCCGCTAATTCCCCCCAGAATTGGGGGGTTAGGGGGGCGGGGGACTTTTAGAAGCAAATTGACTCTTCCCCCAAAGTTGGGGGGCTAGGGGGGCAAAATTCAGTATAAAAAAACTTTTCAGATATCCTTTTACTAGTCTTCCATCGCAGCAGCAATAAGTTTGCGGACGCTGGGAGAGCGAAATCCTAGTATAATATCTTTGGGAGAAACACCCCGCTCAATCAATTCACTATCGATATAAATCTCAGTACTATTGTGCTGTATCCAGATTTGACCTTCGATCAGCTCAAGATGCATGGCACAGCCATAGATGCGGTACTCATTACGCCACTCGTTGTGGAAAACCAAATAACGATCGCGTTCTCTATCAAAGATAAGTTGGGCATTGATATCATAACTGGCAAAACTTTCTAAAAATTCGCAGGTAATCTGACGATATTGATCTAATTTATCCATTGTTGACACTCCCCGTCCTATAAGAACGGGGATTCTTTAATCAACGAGGTCGCTTGCTCTTTCAGACCGGAATCAAAAAGAGTAGAGGGGTCCTCTCCTAAAGCGTAGGGATCGATGATCCAGGTTCCCGTATGCCCTACGGTACCCAAGGCTCTTTTTAGAATATTAATGGCTGCATTGTGGTCGCGATCTAGTACACACCCACATGAACAGGTATGGGTTCGCGTTGATAATGATTTTTTGACAACTTCACCACAACTA
>NZ_JAAHHU010000923.1:0-1947 GCF_010672095.1 Moorena sp. SIO3I6
ATCAAACGGAACCATTGTCATTGGTACCTTCTAGAATGGGTTTTCATCTAACTCAGAGGAGTCTGTATTTGACTCTTGACGTTTTGACTGAATTCCGATTCTATGTTTTTCATCGTGACAGTGGAGGCTGACTGACTGACAAAAGGCGGTCACTGTTTTGTCAAACTGTTTGTCAGATGGATGCTTGAGGGATTAAAAAAATCTGAGTGGGAGCCAGCGTTCTAAGATGCGCGATGCCACTCAAAACCATAAGAACGCTGTGAAAAAAAACTCCCGCCTCTACAATGCCCTGAATACCTGGCGTAGGTCTTGCCAGTCCCTGGGCACACAAAGCTCACCTAACGGTCTGTATATGGATGGTGGTGGCCTTGATCCATAGTGGTGAAGTTAATCTGACCCGCTGGATATCCTATCTGCCCTGCCTCCGAAAGTATGCTCACAGTAAGCACAGACGGGTTCGTCGATGGCTCAATAACCCTCGTATCAATATACATCGACTGTATAAACCATTGATCCAAGCAACGGGCGGACTGGCAACAGGAGTGTCTTTACTTGAGCTTGGATACGTCATTGTTCTGGGATGAGTATTGCCAGCTCCCTTGTGGCAGTGGTTTATCGGGGTCGTGCCTTGCCGGTGGCTTGGCGAGTGCTTCATCACAGTAGTGCGATGGTCTCATTCAAGGACTACCGAGACGTGTTGGATCAGGCAGCTCGGTGCCTACCCAAAGACGTAAAAATTGTCTTATTGGCTGATCGAGGGTTTGTCCATAAGGATTTAATTCAAGCCCTGAGTGGCGCAATGGCATTGGCATTATCGTATCCGTTTGAAAAAGGATGCTTGGATTTGGCGCACTGGCAAAGGTTGGTGTCAACTTAAACAGTTTCACTTCAAACGGGGCGAAGCACTGTGTTTTCACAACGTGGGATTGCATAAAGACCAATGGTATGGCTCGGTCCACATAGCCTTTGGGCGCAACAACATCAATGGTGAGTTTTGGGCCATCGTCAGTGATGAACCGACCACCTTACAAACATTCTATGAATACGGATTAAGATTCGATATTGAAGAGGCTTTTTTGGACGACCAGTCTAACGGCTGGAACATCCAGAAGTCTGAGATTCGCTGTGTATGTGCCCTTTCGAGACTTTGGTTCATCTTGGCATTGGCTACACTCTATGTTACGGCACAAGGCACATTGGTTGTGGAAACGGGGAAACGACGGTGGGTTGACACCCATTGGCGCACGTGGCAACAGCTATTTCCGCATCGGCTGGGATTGGGTCAAAACTGCTCTGTTAAACGGATGGCGACTGATTCGTCACGTCAGTTTCACCTCCAACCGTGATCCTGACCCTGTTATGGCATCGCGCAAACAACACGAGAAACGAATTTATAGGCTAGAGTTCAAAGTACTAACGTACCAATATGTTCCGGAATAACTTTTGTCAGTCAATCAGGGCTCAGGGTGTAGGGTTTAGGGTGTAGGGTGTAGGGTTTAGGGTGTAGGGTTTAGGGTTTAGCACGCCGCAGCGACTGTGAGCAAACTGGTTTAGTCACGATTTTTAGAGTGAGCAAGGGAGAATTACAAAGACATGGACGTGGACGAATTAGCCAAAAATATGTAGAATTTCGCTAATTACTATCTATCATCTATCGGGTGTCTCATAGTTATGAGGTACACAAGATTGTTTCCCTGTTGCCTGTTGCCTGTTGCCTGTTGCCTGTTGCCTAAAATCCAACATGTACCTCACCCAATTTAGAACTGCTATATTGCCGCCAACATTTTTTTAAAACTAGGAAAAAACTAGAAATATAAACTATTAAAACATCAGTGCAAAAGTCTAGTAGAGGTGGTTGGTTAACAACCTTGGGCGCGATCGCTGCCTTAATCACCACTAGCGGTATCATTGCCGGTAGTATCTGGGTGGCGGTTATGTTAATTATTG
>NZ_JAAHHU010000924.1:0-1946 GCF_010672095.1 Moorena sp. SIO3I6
GAATTACCTGGTATTGGTTCCGCTGGTGGTTTCAATGGGTTACGTTATGATACTGAAACCTTCTACACCTATACCAGCTTCACCACCCCTGCAACCATCTATCGCTACGACATGGTAAGTGGGGAAAGTACTATTTTCCGGCAGCCCCAGGTAGACTTTAATCCCGATGACTACGAGACCAAACAAGTTTTCTACCCTAGCAAAGATGGCACCCAAGTGCCTATGTTTATCACCCACAAGAAGGGATTGCAGTTAGATAGCAATAACCCCACTTACCTCTATGGCTACGGCGGCTTTAATATCTCGATAACCCCCAATTTCTCCATTAGCAATCTAGTATGGATGGAAATGGGAGGTGTTTATGCTGTTGCCAATCTCCGTGGTGGCGGTGAGTATGGGGAAGATTGGCACCAATCTGGCACAAAACTCAACAAGCAAAATGTATTTGATGATTTTATAGCAGCGGCGGAGTGGCTAATTAGTGCTCAGTACACTTCACCCAAGAAAGTTGCGATCGCAGGCGGTAGCAATGGGGGATTATTGGTCGGTGCTTGCATGACTCAGCGTCCAGACTTATTCGGTGCAGCCCTACCAGCCGTGGGAGTACTAGATATGTTGCGCTTCCATAAGTTTACCATTGGTTGGGCCTGGTGTTCCGATTACGGTTCCCCAGATCACCCAGAGGAATTTAAAGCCCTTTACGCCTATTCCCCATTACACAATCTCAAACCAGGAACCGCTTATCCCCCTACCCTGATTACCACCGCTGACCATGATGACCGGGTTGTCCCTGCCCATAGTTTCAAATTTGCCGCAGCCTTGCAGGAGGCCCATGAAGGGGAACAACCAGTGTTAATCCGGATTGAGACCAAAGCAGGACATGGTGCAGGGAAGCCCACCAGTAAGATAATTGAGGAGATTGCTGATAAGTGGGCGTTCTTACTCAGAACCCTAGAGGTAGAGGTTTAGAGAGTAAATAGACCATAATTTGCCTAGGATGTTCAGGCTAGGATCTAGGACACAGTTCACGATACGATATAGGGATCCCTGTAGGGATTGTGAGAATTTTTTTCCCCTACTCCCTACTCCCTACTCCCTACTCCCTGTTCCCTTTGCTGTTCTTTTTAACAAGACTGCTGGTCAATCATGGACTTATCTGCTATTTTAAACGTTGCCCTTGGCTTATTTTTTGTCTACCTGATCACCAGTCTGTTAGCCTCTGAAATCCAAGAATATCTCGCTAGCGTTTTACAATGGCGGACTAAACACTTACAGAGGGCTATCGAAAATTTAATTAATGGTGGGATTCAGTTACAAAATCTAACCCTGAAAGATGTGGTCGATGAGTCAGATGGAGAATCAGTTAACGTAACCGTTGATCAGATTAACAATTTAAAAAAGACCAAACGGCTTTTAAAAAAAATCTATCAAAATCCGTTGCTTAAATCAGTTAATCACGAAGCCAAAGACCTAGATAACAAAAATGAATTAAAGTCAAAATCTAACTCAAAGGTTAGTGGCCCTTCCTATATTCCATCAGATACCTTTGCCACCGCTTTAATCATGACCATTGTTCAGCAGGCATCAACCTTCAAAAATAATGCCGAAATTACCCTGGACAATTTTAAAACAGCCCTTGAAGAAGAGAAGATAAAAAATTTACTTCCTGAAGACTTAAATATAACTCTTTTAACCCTGATTGATAAAGCCAAATTTGAATACTCTGACCGAAACAAAGACCTGAAAAAACTCCAAGAAGAACTAGCAACATGGTTTGACGAATCCATGGCACGAGCTGCCGGGGTATACAAGCGTCAGTCTAAAGCCATATCTTTTTTAATTGGATTAGTGATTTCCCTAGCCTTGAATATCGATACCATCAATATCAGCAATCAATTCTATAAAAACCACAGTGTAAGAGCTGCTGTCAATCAAGTCACTAATAG
>NZ_JAAHHU010000925.1:0-1942 GCF_010672095.1 Moorena sp. SIO3I6
CCCCCCTTCAATCACCACACTACTCCCTGGCGGTGATTGAAGGGGGTAATTTTGGTTCTGTGCCTTCACCCGATGCTGTAGTTTTGTTTCAGGGTCAGCCAGCCCAAATCATCACTTGGAGTGAGTCCCGCCTGAGTGTGATTATGCCCCAAGTCAGGGGTGTTGGTGTCCTATTTGCTGTGATTGATGGTCAAACTACCAATACTCTTCCTTGGGAAGCCACTACCATTGATTTATTGGTGCGTGACATTATCCTAAATCCCCCATTACCAGTAGCAGGGGATTTAATTACATTAGAAGCAGATCTAATTAATCAAGGAAGTAGCCCAACCGGTTCTTTCCAAGTTGAATGGACTATCAACAATCTATCTGACCTTAGTCCCCATGGCACCTTACAACCGAATCAGCGATCGCAAGACAGCAGCATTCGTCATCAACTTAGGTTCAAGGCTGGGTTCCATATCATCCGCTTCACTGCTGATCCACAACAACAACTCCCCGATATCAACCCAAGCAACAGCACTTTTACCAAAAAGATTTGGGTCAAATCGCGCCAAGAGCTTACCATTGCTGATTTTCGTCCGATTAAGACCCTTGACCCTTTGCTGAACCCAACCCTAGGACCAGCGGATGTCTTGAGTCTGGTGTTCCGGGGTTTATGTCGTTTTAATTCCTTAGGTGGGTTGCTGGTTCCCGATCTTGCGGTCAAGTGGAAGCTAGAAACTGTAGACAAAATTACTACAATCCTTTATTTCCAGCTTCATGACAACCTACGTTTCCACGATGGCACCCCTCTAACCGTTGCTGATGTTGAGTTCACTTATCAGGTACTACGGAAAATTGACTCACCCTGGCGCAAACTGGTTTTGACAAGCATCAGGGATATCAAAGTCGTAGATCAAAAAACCATTGCGTTTACATTACAGTCTGCCCCCCAAAGGTTACCCTCGCAATCCCATCGCCTCAGGGAAATTGATTCAATTGAGCCTAGGGATTCCCATCCCTTAGCAATCGACCCACGCCCGGTAGCTAAACCTCCTATTCATCCCCAACTTTTAACCGTGGGAATTGTACCGCGCCATGGTTATGGTACAGAACACTTTGGGATAAAGCCGATTGGCACTGGACCATTCCAAGTTGAGACCTTCGGTTCTAGTGGCATCCAGTTGAGTGCTTTTCCAGACTATTGGCAAGGCACACCACGATTTGATCATATTTTCATTTCGGTCATCTGTGATCACAACCAGCTGCTCGATATGGTGCTAAGCCATAAGGTCAGTGCAGCAGTAATACCCTACTCAAAAGACCTGGCCAAGACCTTGAGGGAAAACAAAGAATTGACTGTCGTGCCTCTTACCCAATCTCAGCCACAGTTACTACAAGTACAATCGACTAGGATTCAGGAGCGGATGCCCAATCCTTTCAATACAAACTGGAATGCTCATCTGTGGTATAGCACTTCTGAATCGGGTGAGGTACAAAGTTTTGGGTTGGAGGGAGTCGGGAGTCGGGATTAGGGAATCGGGAATCGGGAGTCGGGAGTAGCAATGCAGTGCGCTCTTGGGAACCCAGATAACTATGAGAAACGCTATATAAGGTTAAGGGTTATTATCGCTCCTGCTTGGATTTATATAACGTACAAAATCAAAAGCCCACAAGTCAAGTCTACCGGATTTCACTTTAAAATTTGCTAATCTGTTGAGGTGCAAATAAGCTAAAAAACGATCAGAGTGTCCAAGAGCTGTATTATTTTGAATGTTGCTTTAGCTTGAGCTTATTTTGATGGGAATGCCATGACTAACTTGCCTGAGCCTCTGCCACCCAATCAGCCTGAACATAGTAACAACGGTACCGCCAAGAACTCAGCCAATGGTAATTCACCACCATCTCCTCCCCAAACTCAAGAGGAGCAACATTTATCTACCCTGCCGTTGTCAAACCT
>NZ_JAAHHU010000926.1:0-1939 GCF_010672095.1 Moorena sp. SIO3I6
CAAAAGCTTTGATGACTTCGGTAATACTAATATTTTGAGCAGTGGCAGAAAATCCCCACTGACTGACAATCTTTCCACTTTGTGAAGAAAATTGATGGGCGACCTTAACAGCAAATTCGCCACCAAATAACTCAAACAGCCCCTCAAATGACAGTTTTCGCTGCTGGGAGAGGGATTCTGCCGTATTTTGTTGAGTGCCATTGGTTGAGCCAGAAGATTTGACCGATGACACTGACAGGGCAAGCTGTTCGATGGATAAGGTTGGCCCCGAATCGAGGGTAATCGACCAGGGATTTTCAATGGCAGCCTCAAAAGAAAATGCCCCTTTATCCGGTCGCAATTCCACCGCCATTTTCGTAATGGCTAAGTTCTGAATCGAGTCTGGTGCATCTAATTCTGGAATTAATTCTTCCAAAAGCGCCACGACATAAAGTCGCTGTCCAGCAATCATACCGCCCCGATAAACCGTTACGTTGCGGTCTTCAATTTTCTCCAGGATCAAATTGACGGTTTCACCAGCAACGGTTAGCTCGGAGATCAGACCCAAGCTAACACTGGTTGTTCTTTGCACTATTGCAGTCATAGCTCGATTCAGAAATATTACTAGGCAAAAATGGAATTATCTAAAGTCAGCGGTTAGTGGTCAGCATTCAACCGTCAGCATTCAGCTATCAGCTTAAAATAAACTTTGGGAGAATTTATAGCATTTTTCGCAGTTATGAGGTAAGCTTATCAACCTCAAAGTCCCCCTTATTAAGGGGGATTTAGGGGGATCGATTTGTACCTTATGGGATATAGAGGTGCTATAATTCAGATTAAATATTCAAAAGCTGACCGCTGATAACTGTTCGCGTAGCGTGCGCGTAGCGCATTCACTGATCGCTATTCTTCATTACTGATTTTGAAATAGACCCCCTTTAATTGAAGGTCTAATCCCTGAATTAATTGACCTGAATTCTCTTGCCATTCTGCTGATAGTCCAACAGTGTAAGCTGTCTTCGTTTTATCAACGACTTTATTTCCACTAGAATCTGTGGTTGAAGCACTAGAACCTGGAATTCTGACATGAAATTCATCCACATATAAACCAGCTTCAACCAGCACACTAGCAGCATTTTGTAAGACGGTAATATCTGGTAATTCGTCGGACTTGAGAGTGCCATCCTCATTCAGAAAGGAAGCCGTTGTGCCTGACTCAACTGCTCCTAGTGTTTGTAAAATACTATTGAGAGAAGTGCCCACTGTACCTAAATATACTCTCTCCCCTGCCGGAAGTTCAACTTCAATTCCCTTTTCTTTAATCTCATTAATGGCATTTTTAGGTTCTAGGGAAATTGTCTTTCCAGCCAGTTCTAGAGAAACACCAAAAAATACTTTAGTATCTGACATTTTTTTGCTCCTTCCTTATTCAAGTAAATAAACTTAAAAATAATGTCAATTTAACCCTGTAAATTTAAACACTATTACTTGCCAAGTATAACTTATAAAATTACCATTTGTTTATAAGTTATCCAGCTTAACGTCAGCTTCCGGTGGCACCACTGATTCTTCTGGAATCTTTGTTGTTGAAAGATTATCATCAGCCACAGTATTTCCATTTTCGTCCACAAAGGTTAAGCCTTTTTTAACAATGACACCATTGGGATAATCATCAGATTGGGGTACCGAAAATACGGTTACTTTAATCCCCCTCCTATCTTCAGGTTCCGGGATAGGTTGGAAGACATCAATCTTCAACTTCATTGCCAGTTCAGGAGCAACGTCTTGGTTGGTTAGAAAACTAAAATCTTTAATATCAAAGGGAAAATCCTTGGCAAAATTGAAGGGAAACTGATCATTAATTGATCCAGTAGCAGTATAACAAGGATCCGGTGATGTACCTTCCGTAACAGTAATTGATTTTGCCCACATATCAGATAATGGATGATTTTCTGGTAAA
>NZ_JAAHHU010000927.1:0-1939 GCF_010672095.1 Moorena sp. SIO3I6
TGGAAAAGCCAGGACGAGACCCCAGGGCTGAGTTTAAGTACGCCACCTTCAAAGAAGGAGTAAATGAGCTCAAAGACCTAAGTCCTGGAATGGAATTAGAAGGAATTGTCACCAATGTGGTAAACTTCGGAGCCTTCGTAGATATCGGGGTTCATCAAGATGGATTAGTTCACATCTCCCAACTAGCTGACCGGTTTGTAGAGGATCCCAAACAGATAGTCAAAGTGGGACAGGTGGTCAAGGTGCGGGTAATGGAAGTGAATGAAAAACTGAAGCGCGTTAGTTTATCCATGCGATCGCGCTAAATGTTGCGTAGGGTGCGTTAGGGGGGCTCTGATTTTCTTGGTAGCCAAGGTTGGGACAGCCCACCCCGGATGCTGCTGGCGAAATATTGCTTAACAAAAAAATGAGTAAAAGCATTGACGATATGGTAAGAGTTGGGAGCTAAAAGGAGAAAGAGAAATGCTTGATGTCAAGCCCATCGGTGCCAGTGTTCCTGAAGCTTACTCGTCGGGTAGCCCTAGCAGCATTTCCCCAAGGGAATCTCTAGATCTGGCTCAGGGATGAACTCCCAGAGATTTATCACGATCAATCACAAAATCCGGTACAATGGGGGGAAACTTGCGTCTTTGTTCAGGGGTAAGGGCTTCCCAAGGTTCCCTTTGAATCCAAGCGCAATCAGGAGAACGATTTGCGCCATTGGGCAACTTAAATACAGTGGAGGAACTGAAAGTATAACCGAGACCAGTTTGCCGATTCCAAATTCCCACATCGATAATTAAATCTGCTTCTCGATTCCCGCTCTCACCGCCAACAGGTGGCATGATGATTAATTCTCCTTTGGCAGTTCGTTCAAACTGTAACTCGCGATTATTCTGACATAGCTGATAGAACTGTTCGTCTGTCAGCTCAATGGTGTCTAAATTTAATGCCAAAGGAGTCATATAGCAAAGGGAACAGCGGATCTGGGAACAGCGGATCTGGGAGTAGGGAAAAGGGAGTAGCGAATATGGCATCAAAAATTCTCACAATTCCTACACGGTACCCTATAGTGGTCACGTCTCTCCTATAGCACCATCATACAGGAATCGAGAACAAGGGATGCGCGCCCATTGAGCCGCTACGCGATGAAGCGTTCGCAAAGCGTGGCCAAAGGCCTCAGCTTCCGCTAAAAGCGAACGCACTCGAGAATTGATGACCAACTCGACATCCCCAATCCCTCATCCGGTGGCAGGCGGAGACTATTTAGTGCCAGTGCCAATTGAGACTGCCTTAAAAGCTGCCCTTTACCTGGCGATGTGCGAGGCAGGGATCACATCACTCCAACTGGCTGATACTCTACAATTAGAATAGGAAGTTCTTGAGGAAGAAAGCCAATGACATGGCAAGAATTGCCAAACCAAGCATTGCAATTACCAATAAGCGTACGCTGGCGTTTAGTCCAGTCCCTTTTGGCCTCAATTGAACAAGATGAGTGACGCATTCCCCCACCACGAGAACGCAGGTGGGGGTCTGAGAACGGCAAATTGTGTTATAGTTAATTTAGCTTGAGCGGTACGGCAAAGGACAGAACAAGATTCTGAGCAACCTAGAGGCACGACCTCTCAACGCCAGGGAAAACAGACCTGTAAATCCTTTGTAGTCGGTTTATATACGTCAGACTCTAGGTAAAAGTTTATAATACAAGCCCCATAGCGGAAGCGATGCAGCGCGGTCTTGGGGGTTTCCCCCACTCGCTATTGCATCAAGACAACGACTTGGGGGAATAGTCCAGCAAAAGTCCTGGCAGCAGGCGCGAGAATGCCGCCTGTCGCGAGGGATAAAACCTTGTAATTAAGACGGACACCCCCACCACGAGAACGCAGGTGGGGGAAGCATTCATCAAGAAACCCTGTTATCTAGGTCTTATAGCTCAAGTTCAACACCAATGACTGATCTT
>NZ_JAAHHU010000928.1:0-1939 GCF_010672095.1 Moorena sp. SIO3I6
TGATTTTGCGACCGCAGTCTTGGGAAATCCCTGTTAGTTTAATAATGGCTCTCACCACTCCTCTCCCAATCCTTGCCTAAATCCTAGTCTCTATCACTGTTTCGACTACTTTTGCCTAATGGATAGCTTTTTTAAGGGGGGCTGGGGGGGATCATAATCTTGCGGAAAACTTTGAAAACACGCCCTAGGCCGGGGAACCCGGCCTAGGGTCGCACCTCAAAACTAGTTGAAATTATCCTAGACTTAGGGTAAATTTGTGTGGATTCAGTTTTAATTTTGTAACACTACTTAAAAACAGCTGTGATGATTAATCCAACTCCCATGGCTAATTTGGGTAGGATAGGCCACCAACTCGACAATTCCCTGGTCATTAATGATCCACCCTTGGGCTTCAATGATCGGTAATTTCTGATTCGTAATGGCTGTTTGATCACGGTCGTGGTGATACTGTAGTCTTCTTCTGAGGGAACTCCGGGTTTTCCTGCTCTTGACTGGTTGTGTATTGCCTTCATCAACCATTAACCGTAAATCGGGTACCACCACCTGACCCCGCAACACCCCAGTTGGGTCAGCCGGGAGTCCTCCTCCTCCAGTGACCACAAAACTATTCCCATCTACGGCTGCACAACTAGTCACAATTTGATTGCTGGTATCTACCACATCTGCGGGAAGCTTGGCTAGGGCTTGGAAAGGGTTGACATCTAGGGTATTGAGGTTGACGGTACCATCAATACCAAGTTGAGAAGAAGCGGTAATCTCACTAGTGCGATCGCTAAAAATTCCAATGGCAGTAATAGTAATATTTCCCCCGCGTCCCAATATGGCATTGGCAGTAATATCACTATTCTCTAGGGCTACCAAAAAGTCGGTAGTGATGGTGATATTCCCACCAGTGGCACTCTCACGGGCGTTGGTAGTGATGGTACTGTTGTTGCGTAAGACTACAAGCTGGGCATCAGACAGGGTAATATTTCCTTCGTCTCCAGCAGTAGTTTCGGCATTGAGGGAACCATTATCGAGTTGGATGGAATTGGCATTTACTTCCAAGGTGCCAGCAACACCGGTACCAGTACTACTGACCGTTGCTAGGGCTTGATCGCGAAGGATAAATGTCTTGGTATTGAGGTTAATCGAACCCGCTTGCCCATCTCCTATTGCTCTCGATGCGATCGCACTCTCTTCCCCATCTGGGTCAACTCTGTCTGCTCCCAATATTGCTAATCGGTCATTGTAGGTAGGGTCAATGCCAGAGAGGGTGATTGTATCAGTTGCATTGATGGTAATACTGCCAGCATCACCGCCACTGGAGCCAGAGGTGAGAATTTGAGCTCCATCGGTTAATGATAGAGTGTCTCCATTCACAGTAATTTCACCACCAGGAAAGTTACTACGGCTTCTAGCGCTAATAACTGCCCCATTATCTAGGCGTGTAGTAGGGGTATTAATCGTAATATCCCCACCACTCCCTGTAGCCATAGATTCGGTGTTGGCAGAGATGCGACTGGATTGACCACCTCTGCGACCACCGACGGGACTAACCCCAGAGAGGGTAATGCTCTCAGTAGCCTTAATCTCGAGATTACCAGCATCTCCGTTGCCAAAGGTAGCACTCCGTACCTCCGCCCCATCGGAGATCCTAAGCTTTTGGGTATCAACGGTCAAAGGTCCCCCATCCCCTGTAGCTGTTGGTTGAACACTGCTAAACAAGCCGCTAGTAGCATCACCATCCGCTGAAATCCCCATCAGCTCTACATCAGTAGCCCTTACCGTTAGGGTACCGCCATTGCCTTGACCAAAGGTAGCACTACTTATCTGTGCTCCATCCCTCACTGTCAGCCGTTGGGTATCAATGGTCAACGTCCCCCCATTCCCTGTAGCGTTTGGGATAACGCTACTAAACAAGCCGCTACTGAACCCAATAGCACTTCCACTAACCTCT
>NZ_JAAHHU010000929.1:0-1937 GCF_010672095.1 Moorena sp. SIO3I6
TATTGCTACGGAAGTACATTAGAATATCTTGTTTTTGTACTCTATTTACTTGGTCAGCTTGTCTCTAAACTAGATTCGTAATTTGTATTTCCTTGTTTGGTATATATTTAGTCCGATCTAGCCAATCGATTACTAAACAATCCTGATCAGGAAACTACAATTTTGGAAAGGATATGAATTCCCGTAACCTTTTTTTTACTAATATAAAATATCTCGTCAGAATTGAAAATAATAAAGAAGATATCTTTACCGTATCTGAAGCATTTTTTTGAAGAAAATAATATTAATATATATGGTTCTTACAATCATCAAAATCACCACAGATAACCATAAAATATGATTATCTTGATGAAACCAAGCTAAAATACTGAAAGGAATAAATCCAAAAAATAAACCGATTAGAGCAGAATTGCGAATAACGGCTGTATTGTTCAAACCAATAAAGTATCCATCAAACATAAAAGCAATAGCATTAAATATAAGAAGTGGAAGTAACCAAAAAACATATATTTTAATTTCGTAAATAATTTCCAGATGATTAGTTAAAATTATAAATACAGTATGAGGAAACCCGATGGAAATACCAGCAAAAATTAGTGCGAATAAAACTCCCGTTCCTACTGTAACTCCAACTAAAGAAGGTAAGCGATCGCGTTTTCCACGACCTACAAAATTTCCTGTTAGGGTTTCTGCGGCTAATCCAAAACCCTCAATAAAAGAGATCGTAAACAAAAACACTTCGATCATTAAGGCATTTGCTGCTAAAATCTGCGTTCCCATTGCCGCACTGATATTGGTAAAAATAACAAGGCTGGCTCGATTGCTTAAAATCTTAATAAAAGTATCTCGATTAACAGCAAAAACGGTTTTAAATCCTGAACGCTGCCAAATGCAATGACTTAACTGATGAATTTCTTGGAATCGAACATCCTGACTGACAAATAAGATTCCCACCAATAAGGTTAAGTATTGACTCAAACAAGCAGAAAAACCTGCTCCCATACTGCCCCAATGCCATTTAAAAATGGCAAAATAATCAAAAATTATTTTGCCTAAATTGCCAATGATTGTTATCACTAGCACCTTACCACTCATTTCTTTTCCTAATAACCAACCGATCACGACTAAGTTAAGTGCCACTGCGGGAGCACCCCAAATACGGGCATTAAAATAAGCAATACCAGAAGATTTAACTTCATCAGGAGCATCGAGTATAAGAAACCAAATTTTCTCGATAGGATATTGTAAAATAACAATTAATATACCCAGTACCAACCCTATCAATCCATTACGTAAACCCACTAATAACATGGCTTCGCGGTCATCTTTGCCTACAGCTTGAGCCGTCGCTCCCGTTGTTCCCATCCGCAAGAAGTGTAAAAGTCGGTAAAGATAGGTAAACAAAACCGTTGCGACTGCAACTCCTGCTAAGTGACGAATTTCTGTCAGATGTCCCAGGAAAGCAACGCTGACCAAGCCCGATAAGGGAATCATGATATTGGAGAGGGTATTAATGACCGCAAGCCTGTAGAAGCGGGGGAGAAGACTGTCTGAGTTTAAGCGGGCAAGTTTCATCGGCTCAACTATCAACTTTATTGGTATTTTTAAGAGTAAATATTAACAAAAATTCAGCTGAATTTAAAAAAAAATTATGGGATTTAAAAAATTCCACTTTCTATGAAACACAGGATAGAAAGACAACTCAGATCAAGAACAATTCTGATAGCTGGTCAGCTACCTAAGAGCTGATTTATAAAGTAAATATTAAGAAGCTTGAAAGCCTTGCTATGATTGTCTTTTGGGTATTAAATAGTTCAATTGTTCTAGTTTAGCCCAAGCCTTATCCTACAAGGATTACAGCGAGTTTACAAATCAGCTCTTACAAATGGCTCGATTATCTTAAAGGGATGAGAGTTGCTTCCCTTATCCAGTATACT